>DAISKM010000030.1:0-15030 GCA_036820945.1 Pseudolabrys sp. | reverse complement strand
CGAGGCTGTCGAACTACGGAAGCTGAAACTGGCCCTACAAGAGAAGGCCGAAGGACGGTAGCCATTGCCTTGGAAGAAACTTCCGCTCGAGCCCATTGCCTTGGAAGAAACTTCCGCTCGGAGTCGTGCGCGCTTGGTGACTTTCATCCATCCGTTGCGCGTCTGCAACTGCAAAATAGAATTTGTGCAAGAAGCGAACTTGTACCGCCGGGTTTGATCGAGCGGTACTACCTTCACACGGCGATCCCTTCCTCACGTCACCCACCACCACGGTCTGAGGGGGAGGGATCTCTGGCGGGGCCGCCATTCGGCCCGATACCGACGGCAGCCCAAGGGGCCGCCGCGATGGTGAAAAACGGCGGCCCCCGCTACGGCGACAGCACTGGGGAGCGTTGGAGCCGTTAGCTAGAAGTAAGATGCAACAAAGGCCGGCGACATTTATAGGGCAAAACCCTTCTTCCCATGGGTCGCCGGCCTTATATCGACGTGCGGCATGATATCGCGCACTTACGGGCGCGGCAGGCCATTAAATGTGCCTGCAGCCTTTAAGTTAATCGTTCCTATTTTGCTGATCGCCGCCGTGCCTGGCTGCGCACAGGCTCAAACCCCGAGCGTGCCGACGGTGAGCAAGGATGACGCCCAAAAAGTCGTGGCGGTCATCAAGAGCGACAAAGCCAAGATCAAAACATATTGCGATATCAAGAAATTCGGCAGGCAGATGGAGCAGGCCTATCAGAAGAGAGACATCAAAACGACCGATGAACTATTTCGTAAAATTGAATCGCTGGAGAAAACGCTCGGCACCGAATACGTCGCATTGGTGGATCGGCTAGGCGCTATGGATCCGGAAAACGACAAACTCGCTGATGAGATTACGTCGCTGTTCGAAGCGCTCGACAGGCGTTGTAGGAGGTAGGCTTCGAAAACCTGGATCAAAGTCAAAAATCCGACAGCGCCGGCTGCCGCTCGCGCTGCTGATGGCACATTCTAACGGCCTCCGAGAGGAACTTTCTTCGGCACGGCCGCTTAAGCCTTATGTCGGTCGCGGCGACCGGGCCCTAGCTGCTTTTTCCCCGTCCCCAAGACATAAAAGCAGCAGTCCCCTCCCAGTCGTGCAGCGGCCGGCACAGAAGGGAAGACACCTTTGAAAAAAGTCGAGGAATTTCTTCGGAAGGCCGTTGAATGCCGCGACATGGCGGAGGCCGCGGCGCCTGCGCATCGTCAGCGGTTGCGAGAAATGGCTGAGACCTGGGAGCGGCTCGCCGAATTGGAGAAACGCCATCCCACGGCTTGAATTTGTAGTGCGGACGCGCCGGTCCGATGGGGATCAGTTTTTTCGCTCAATGGAATTGGAATTCGGAAGCTCCACGATAGGTACGAGGAGCTTCGTGTTGCATACCTTGCACTGATAAATCTGATGTCCTTCGTGCTCACTAGAATAGCCGACCTTTATGAGCCACATGGGCACGTCGCATGTGGAACAAATGGGATGTGGTTCGTTTGAAGATGTGTCCGCCGTCGGCACTGCCAAAATGCTTTCGGTAGTGTCTCACCCTTATAACTATTCTAATGTGCGGTCAGCCGCGTAGTCCAGTTTCCACCGTACGAATGTGATCGCAGGTTTCACATTGATAAAAGTGGGTCTGCGGCGTCTTTTCAGCGCCAACCCTGGCTCTCCATTTCAGCTCGCCGCCACAATGGGGGCAAGGACCCGGATCGATGTCACTCGGCTGCACGGCGTACTCCACTTATAGGGAGACGCGCCGCCAGCAATTTGGTTCACATCAAATGGCACTGCGATGAACTTATAAACTGCAGCCGCTGCGGTCAGCGGCACGACGGCTGCATGGTTCGTTACGTTGATCTGGTCGCTAGGCGAGAGCGCGCCGCTAACGTCTGACAAAAAGCAGGGCACGGGCCGTTCGTTCTGTTGACAATCGAGCGGACTTAAGGCGACATAGGCGACATGATTTGCTCTGGAGGGCAGCATGTCGGTACGCAAGCGCGAATGGACCACCGCTAAGGGCGAAACCAAGACAGCCTTTATCGTTGACTACAAGGACAGGGATGGCGACCGCCATATCGAGACGTTCAAAACAGAAGGGGAAGCCAAGGATTACGAAGCGAAAGTCCGCATTGACATCAAGAAGGGCATGCACACGGCGCCCAGCAAAAGCGTCACGGTTGCCGAAGCCTGCGAAAGATGGATCAAACGTGTCGAGGCAGATAACCGGGAGCGGTCAACAGTCGATCAATACAGGCAGCACGCCAAAATTCACATCGTGCCTCGGCTCGGCAAGACCAAGCTGGCGAACTTGACGGAGCAGTCTGTAGAGGGCTTCCGCGACGATCTGCTTGCGAACTTGTCCCGTCCTTTGGCGCGCAAGGTGATGGTCTCGCTCAAGCAGATGCTCAGGGCCAACAAGTACAGCCACGTCGCCGATGGGATTTCCATCAAGCCGGACAAGCGCAGCAAGCGCAGGCTTGAACCTGGGCGCGATCTCCCGACACCTGCGGAGGTCAAGCGTATGGTTGCCCTGGCGAACGACCCTCGTACTCGCGCCCTGCTGCTGCTGGCGGCTCTGACTGGCCTACGATCAAGCGAGATGCGCGGCTTACGCTGGTCCGATGTCGACATGCGGCACCTGGAACTGCACGTCCGGCAGCGCGCCGACAGATATTACGAAATCGGGCCGCCTAAATCGGCAACGAGCATGCGGGCCATCCCGCTCGACCAGGACACACTGCTGCCCGCGCTGAAGGAATGGAAACTCGCGTGCCCCAAGGGCGAGGCCGATCTAGTGTTTCCTGATGCCGAAGGTGGCCCCGTCCATCACGAAATACTGTCTCGCCTGCTGGAAGCTGTGATGATCGAGGCCGGAGTTGTGGACAAGGGCGGCAATGCGAAATACTCACCTCACGCCTTCCGGCACTTCTTCGCCAGCTGGTGCATCAACCCGAAAGAGCGCGGCGGCCGTGAACTAACCCCTAAGGCCGCACAGACATTGCTTGGACACAGTTCCATCACCATGACGCTGGACTTGTACGGTCATATGTTTCCTAAGGGGGACGACCGCGCCGAGCTTGCGAAATCGGTCAGCGCGCTGCTGGGGTAATAATGAGTTTTATGCAACATGAAGCGCGACATATGGAACAAAAGTTGGAAATAACCCAACAAAAACAACTAGCGCAGTTCAATATCGCACGGGTCCGCTATCCGCTCGACGATCCGCGCATGACGGAGTTCGTCGAGAATGTCGAACGCGTACACAGGCTCGCCGAAAAAATTCCCGGATTTGTGTGGCGGCTGCAGGACGAAAGCGGCCACGCTATGAACATCCGGGTCTATGACGACCCCACGATCTTGCCGAACCTCACAGTGTGGGAAAATGTGGAAGCACTCGAGCGGTTCGTTTGGCAGACGCTCCACAGGCGGTTCTACGCACGGCGCGAAGAATGGTTCGAGCCCATCAAGACCACGCTGGTCTTTTGGTGGATTCCGGTTGGTCATCGTCCTGAAATGTCGGAAGGCGTAGCGCGGCTGGACTATTTGATTGCAAACGGACCGAGTGACTATGCATTCGGCTGGAAAGAGATCGCGGGCGCAAAATTGTGGAAGACGGCGCGCGGCGATGAGCGAAGCGAGCACGCGGCATGACCAAGATCATCATCGACGGCAAGGAAATCGATGTTCCGCCGGAGTACACCCTGCTCCAGGCGTGCGAGGCTGCCGGCGGTGAAATCCCGCGCTTCTGTTACCACGAGCGCCTCTCGATCGCCGGGAATTGCCGGATGTGCCTGATCGAGGTTGTCGGCATTCCGAAGCCGCAAGCGTCTTGCGCCATGGGCGTGAAGGATCTGCCGCCCAACAAGGACGGCTCGCCGAAAATCATCAATACCAAGACGGCGATGGTGAAAAAGGCGCGCGAAGGCGTGATGGAATTCCTGCTGATCAATCATCCGCTCGATTGTCCGATTTGCGATCAGGGCGGCGAATGCGATCTGCAGGACCAGGCCATGGCCTATGGCGTGGACGCGAGCCGGTACCGCGAGAACAAGCGCGCGGTCGAGGAGAAATACATCGGCCCGTTGGTCAAGACGATTATGACCCGCTGCATTCACTGCACGCGTTGCATCCGTTTTTCGACCGAGGTTGCCGGCGTTCCCGAGCTCGGCGCCATCGGACGCGGCGAGGACATGGAGATCACCACCTATCTTGAACATGCGATGACGTCCGAGCTGCAAAGCAATGTGGTCGACCTTTGTCCCGTCGGAGCCCTGACGTCCAAGCCCTACGCATTCGCCGCGCGGCCGTGGGAGCTGAACAAGACGCAGTCAATCGATGTGATGGATGCCGTCGGCTCGGCAATCCGCATCGACACGCGCGGCCGCGAAGTTATGCGAATTCTGCCGCGTGCAAACGACGAGGTGAATGAGGAGTGGATTTCCGACAAGACGCGCCACGTCGTCGATGGATTGCGCACGCAGCGTCTGGATCAGCCCTATGTCCGTGTGGACGGGCACCTGCGGCCGGCGTCGTGGAGGGAAGCCTTCTCGGTCATCGCAGACAAGATGAAAACGACCGGCGGCAAACGTGCCGGCGCCATAGTGGGCGACCTTGCCGGCGCGGAAGAAATGTTCGCGCTCAAGGATCTGATGATGCGACTGGGCAGCGCCAATATCGACGCGCGCCAGGATGGCTCGGTTCTCGATCCAAATTGGGGCCGCGCTTCGTACCTGTTCAATGCCACGATCGCGGGAATAGAACAGGCGGATGCGCTGCTGATTATTGGCGCGAACCCTCGACGAGAGGCGGCAGTCCTCAACGCCCGTATTCGCAAACGCTGGCGGGCGGGAAATTTTCCGATCGCCCTGATCGGCCAGAAGGCCGACCTGACTTACACGTATGATTACCTCGGTTCGGGTGCGGAGACCCTCGCCGATCTTGCGCAAGGCAAATTCGCCGACGCGCTGAAGGCGTCGGAGCGCCCGCTCATCCTTGTCGGCGCCGGCGCGTTTACGCGAAAGGACGGCGCATCGGTTGCCTCGCTTGCCGCCAAAGCGGCGGTCGAGTTTGGTGCACTGAAGGATGGCTGGAACGGCTTCTCCGTCCTGCATAGCGCGGCTTCGCGTGTGGCTGCGCTCGACCTCGGCCTCATTCCCGGCGCTGGTGGGCTCAATGCGGCGCAGATGGCCGCAGGCAAGGTCGACATGCTGTTCCTGCTTGGTGCCGACGAGATCGAGATCTCGAGTAAGCCTTTTGTTGTTTACATCGGCACGCATGGCGACCGCGGCGCACATCGGGCTGACGTAATCCTGCCCGGTGCTGCTTATCCGGAAAAATCCGCGATCTATGTCAACACCGAAGGCCGCGTGCAGATGGCCACCAGAGCTGCGTTTCCTCCGGGCGAGGCGCGCGAGGACTGGGCTATCCTGCGCGCCCTTTCCGACGCTCTCGGGTCCAAGCTTCCATACGATTCATTGGATGAGTTGCGGCAGGCGATATTCAAAGCCCATCCGCATCTGATGCGCGTGGGGCAGATCGCTCCGGGCGAGGCGGGCGACATCTTGAAGCTGGCAAAACTTGGCGGAAGTCATGAAAAGGGGCCGTTGCGCTCAGTGGTAACCGATTTCTATTTTACCAATCCGATCGCTCGCGCCTCGGCGATCATGGCCGAGTGTTCGGCCCTTGCACAGGCGGCGGCCAAGAAACCCTCGATGACGGCCGCGGAGTAGGGCGATGGATTTCTTCTGGACCTATCTTTGGCCTGTCATCGTGATCGTGGCGCAATCATTGCTGCTGCTGGTGATCCTGCTTGTTGCGATAGCCTACATTCTTCTTGCCGACCGCAAGATCTGGGCGGCAGTGCAGATTAGGCGCGGCCCGAATGTCGTCGGGCCTTGGGGTCTGCTGCAGTCTTTCGCCGATTTGCTAAAATTCGTGGTCAAGGAACCGGTGATCCCGGCCGGCGCCAACAAGGGCGTGTTCCTGCTCGCGCCGCTGGTCACCTGCGTGCTGGCACTTGCGGCCTGGGCCGTAATTCCGGTCAATGCAAACTGGGTGATCGCCAACATCAACGTTGGCATCCTCTACATCTTCGCGATTTCCTCGCTGATGGTCTATGGCGTGATCATGGCCGGCTGGGCTTCGAATTCGAAGTATCCATTCCTGGCCGCGCTGCGCTCGGCCGCGCAAATGGTCTCGTACGAAGTCTCGATCGGCTTTGTCATCATTACCGTTTTATTGTGCGCCGGATCGTTGAACCTGTCTGCGATTGTCGCCGCGCAAAACGGGAAATACGGGCTGTTGAACTGGTACTGGTTGCCGCTGTTCCCGATGTTCGTGGTTTTCTTTATTTCGGCGCTCGCGGAAACCAACCGTCCGCCGTTCGACCTGGTGGAGGCGGAATCCGAACTCGTCGCAGGCTTCATGGTCGAGTACGGGTCGACCCCGTACATGATGTTCATGCTCGGCGAGTACGTGGCGATCGGAACGATGTGCGCCATGGCGACGATCATGTTTCTGGGCGGATGGCTGCCGCCTTTGCCTTTCGCGCCTTTCACATGGGTGCCGGGCGTGATCTGGTTCACGCTCAAGGCGCTGTTCATGTTCTTCCTGTTCGCGATGGCCAAGGCCATGGTTCCGCGCTATCGCTACGATCAACTCATGCGGCTCGGCTGGAAAGTATTCCTGCCGCTCTCGCTTGCGATGGTGGCGATCGTCGCTGCCGTCATCCAGTTCGGCGCGTTGGCGCAAGGCGTCGTGAAATGAGGATGCGATGAGGCTCGATCGCGCGGCCAAAGGCTTGTTCCTGATGGAGTTCGTGACCGGCTTTGTGCTGGCCATGCGCTATTTCTTCAAGCCAAAGGCCACACTCAATTATCCGTTCGAGAAGGGACCCATTTCGCCGCGCTTCCGCGGTGAGCATGTCTTAAGGCGTTATCCGAACGGGGAGGAACGCTGCATTGCCTGCAAGCTCTGCGAGGCAATTTGCCCCGCCCAGGCGATCACGATCGAGGCCGGCCCCCGGCGCAACGACGGCACTCGCCGCACGACGCGTTACGACATCGATATGGTGAAGTGCATCTATTGCGGACTCTGTCAGGAAGCTTGCCCGGTTGATGCCATCGTCGAAGGTCCGAATTTCGAATTCGCGACCGAATCGCGCGAAGAGCTCTATTACGACAAGGAGCGTCTGCTCGCGAACGGCGATCGCTGGGAACGCGAGATCGCGAAGAACATCGCGCTCGACGCCCCGTACAGGTGAGGGGATGGAAACAACTCTCGCTCTGCAACACCGTCATGGCCGGGCTTGTCCCGGCCATCCACGACTTTCGATGAAGACGTGGATGACCGGCACAAGGCCGGGCATGACAATCGAGAGTGCGGAGACAGGCGTATGATTGTCGCGCTGTTCTTTTACCTGTTTGCCGGCATCTGCGTGGCGAGCGCGTTCATGGTGATTGCCGCGCGCAATCCGGTCCATTCGGTTCTCTATCTCATCTTGGCCTTCGTCAACGCAGCCGGGCTGTTCGTGATGATGGGCGCCGAATTCCTCGCCATGATCCTGATCGTGGTGTACGTCGGGGCGGTTGCGGTCCTGTTCCTGTTTGTGGTGATGATGCTGGACGTCGACTTCGCCGAGCTCAAGCAGGGGGCATTGCAATATCTTCCCATCGGCATGCTGATCGGCGGCATCTTCCTTGCCGAGCTGGTGCTGGTCGTTGGCGCCTGGGCGATCGGCTCGGGCGTGCCGCAGGCCATCACCTCACCGATCCCGGCGAAAATTCCCAACACCGAGGCAATCGGCCTCGTCCTTTACACGCGCTATGTCTATTTCTTCCAGGCTGCGGGCATCATTCTGCTGGTCGCGATGATAGGTGCTATTGTGCTTACCCTGCACCATCGCGCGCGCGTTCGGCGCCAGCATATCGGCGCGCAGGTCGCACGCACGCCAGCGGCTTCCATTGAAATTGTGAAAGTACGGCCGGGCCAAGGGTGGGGAGGCAATCCGTGATCATTGGTCTTGGTCACTATCTGACCGTGGCTGCGATCCTGTTCACGCTCGGGATTTTCGGCATTTTTCTTAACCGGAAGAACGTGATCATTATCCTGATGTCGATCGAGCTGATCCTACTCGCAGTCAACATCAATCTGGTCGCGTTCTCGACGCATCTCGGCGACATCGTCGGACAGATCTATGCGCTCCTCGTTCTCACCGTTGCGGCAGCGGAGGCGGCAATCGGGCTTGCCATTCTCGTGGTGTTCTACCGGAACCGCGGCTCAATCGCGGTCGAGGACATCAATTTAATGAGGGGCTGAAAACGGCATGTACCAAGCCATTGTGTTTCTGCCGTTACTGGGGGCGATTCTTGCCGGAATTATCGCGCTCGTCGGGGCACGAGCCCGTTTTCCCGGCAAAGGCCCCGTTGCGGGCGTTGAAGACACTGCCGTCGATCATGGCCCCCACCATGACGCGCCGGACGTGCACGGCGGTGGGGTTATTCAGTCATCTCATCATGAAGATGAAGCGCGAGAGCCGGCCGCCGCGGGCTCCCGCACGGCCGAGCTGATTACCACGACGCTCCTGATGATCTCTATGGTGCTGTCGTGGATTGCGTTGGTCGATGTCGGCTTTGCCCATCACGACATGCGCGTTCCGGTCTTCACCTGGCTGACCGCCGGCGACCTCAAGGTCGATTGGTCGTTGCGCATCGATACGCTCACTGCGGTGATGCTGGTGGTCGTCAATACGATTTCAGCCTTCGTGCATCTCTATTCGATCGGATACATGCGCGAAGATCCATACCGGCCGCGCTTCTTCGGCTATCTGTCGATGTTCACCTTCGCCATGCTGATGCTGGTGACGGCCGATAATCTCGCGCAGTTGTTCTTCGGCTGGGAAGGCGTCGGGCTGGCGAGCTACCTGCTGATTGGATTCTGGTATCACAAGCCGGAAGCCAACGCCGCCGCGATTAAAGCCTTCATCGTCAATCGAGTCGGCGATTTCGGCTTCGCGCTCGGTGTCTTCGCGGTGTTCATGCTTACCGGCGCGATCGATTTCGATACCGTTTTCGCGCAGGCGCCTTCACTCACCGGCAAGACAATCAATTTCTTCGGCTGGCAAGCGGATGCGCTCACGCTCACCTGCCTGTTCCTTTTTATGGGCGCCATGGGAAAATCGGCGCAGTTCCTTCTGCACACTTGGCTCCCTGACGCGATGGAGGGTCCGACCCCCGTTTCGGCCCTGATCCATGCCGCCACCATGGTGACTGCGGGGGTTTTCATGGTTGCGCGGCTGTCTCCGCTATTTGAGCTCGCGCCGCATGCCCAGACGTTCGTGACCTTCATTGGGGCCACCACCGCCTTTTTCGCCGCCACCATCGGCCTCGTGCAAAACGACATCAAGCGGATCGTCGCCTATTCCACGTGCTCGCAGCTCGGTTACATGTTCGTGGCGATGGGGGTAGGGGCCTACTCGGTCGGTATGTTTCATCTCTTCACCCACGCCTTCTTCAAGGCGCTCCTGTTCCTTGGCTCGGGATCGGTGATCACTGCCATGCATCACGAACAGGACATCCAGAAGATGGGCGGGCTGAAGGATCGCATTCCTTACACCTATGTAGTGATGCTCATCGGCACGCTGGCGCTCACCGGATTCCCGCTGACGGCCGGCTATTTCTCGAAGGATGCCATTATCGAGGCGGCCTTCGTCGGCAAGAATCCAATGGCGCTCTATGCCTTCATCTGCACAGTCGCAGCGGCAATGCTCACGTCTTTCTATTCCTGGCGGCTGATCTTCAAGACGTTCCATGGCGAGCCGCACGACCGCAGGCACTGGCGAGAGGCGCATGAAAGCCCGATGGTGATGCTGATCCCGCTCGGCTTCCTCGCCGCCGGCTCGGTGCTCACCGGACTGCCATTCAAAGAAATTTTTGCGGGCCACGGAGTCGAAGGCTTTTTCCGCGAGTCGCTCACCTTCGCCAAGACCAATCACGTGCTCGAGGACATGCATCACGTGCCGCTGTACGTCGTCATTCTTCCCACCGCGATGATGCTGATCGGCTTTGTCGTCGCTTGGCACTTCTATCTCCGCCGTCCGGATATTCCGGTCGAGCTCGCGCGCCAGCACGATTGGCTGTACCGATTCCTGCTCAATAAGTGGTACTTCGACGAGCTTTACGATCTCATCTTCGTCAAGCCCACAATCCGACTGGGCCGCTTGCTGTGGAAAGGCGGTGATGGCTGGCTGATCGACGGGTTCGGCCCGGATGGCATCTCCGCGCGGGTCCTCGATGTCACTCGCAACGTGGTGAGGCTGCAGACCGGCTATCTCTATCACTATGCCTTCGCGATGCTGATCGGCGCTGCAGCTTTCATTACATGGTTCATGTTTGCGACGGGGACCCACTGATGAATTGGCCTATTCTCTCCGTCGTGACGTTTTTGCCGCTACTCGGCGCGTTGCTGGTTGCGTTGCTCGTGCGCGGGAACGAGCGTTTGGCGCGAGGCACTGCGCGCTGGGTAGCGTTATGGGCGACGCTCGTGACGTTTGCCATTTCGCTAGTCATGGTCTGGCGGTTTGACGTCGGATCGCCTGAGTTCCAGTACGTCGAAAAATACAATTGGCTAGGCATCGCCTCCTATCACATGGGCGTCGACGGAATTTCGCTGCCCTTCGTAATTCTCACGACCGCATTGATGCCGATCTGCATTCTCGCAAGCTGGACCGCGATCCAGACGCGCGTGAAGGAATACATGATCGCCTTCCTGGTACTCGAAACCCTGATGATTGGCACCTTTTCGGCTCTCGATCTGGTGCTGTTCTATCTGTTTTTCGAAGGCGGCCTGATCCCGATGTTCCTCATTATTGGTGTCTGGGGCGGCCCGCGCCGCGTTTATGCCAGCTTCAAGTTCTTCCTCTACACGCTGCTTGGGTCTGTCCTGATGCTGCTCGCCATCATGGCGATGTACTGGGAAGCCGGAACGACCGATATCGCGGCACTCCTGCGTCACGGGTTTCCGGTCGGTCTGCAGAAATGGGCCTGGCTCGCGTTCTTTGCGTCATTCGCCGTGAAGCTGCCGATGTGGCCGGTGCACACGTGGCTGCCGGATGCGCATGTCGAAGCGCCGACCGCAGGCTCGGTGATCCTCGCCGCGATCCTGCTGAAAATGGGTGGCTACGGCTTTCTCCGCTTTTCGCTGCCTATGTTCCCGGCGGCAAGCCATGAATTCGCGCCCCTAATTTTTACGCTCTCCGTGGTCGCGATCGTCTACACATCGCTGGTGGCGCTTGTTCAGGAGGATGTGAAGAAGCTCATTGCCTATTCGTCGGTCGCCCACATGGGCTTTGTCACCATGGGGATCTTTGCGGCGACCGCTCAGGGCGTTGCCGGCGGCATCTTCCAGATGATCTCTCACGGCATCGTTTCCGGCGCGCTGTTCCTCTGCGTCGGCGTGGTCTATGACCGCATGCACACGCGTGAAATCGAGGCCTATGGCGGACTGGTCAACAGGATGCCGCTCTATGCCTTCGTCTTCATGGTATTCACGCTGGCGAATGTCGGCCTGCCGGGTACTTCCGGCTTCATCGGCGAATTTCTCGCATTGATCGGTACTTTCAAGGTGAACATTCCGGTTGCGACGCTTGCAACCCTCGGCGTCATCCTGTCGGCAGCCTACGCGTTGTGGCTCTACGGCAGGATGATTTTCGGCAAGCTTAAGCCTTCGCTGGAAGGTATTCGCGACATTGGCTGGCGCGAATGCGTCATCTTCGCGCCGTTGGTAGCGCTCACCATTCTCTTTGGTGTCGCGCCAAAGCCGGTGCTCGACATATCGGCGGCATCGGTTGCGCAACTGCTCGAAAACTACAACCACGCCATCGCCGCGGCCAAGACTGCCGCGTTGACGGCCCAGTAGGCGGCACATGAACCAGGCACCGACCTTGCTCGAGTTGGCGCCGTTGCTGCCGGAGCTCGTGCTGGTATGCGGAGCGATGCTGATGTTGATGACCGGCGTAGTCATCGGCGAGCGCAGTTCAGCAATGGTCAACGCCTGGTGCGTGGTCGTGCTGGTTTTGGCCGGCATCGCCTTGGCCTGGGTACCGCAGGGATCTCACGCCATGTTTGGCGGCAGTTTCCTCGTGGACGCCTATGCCCGGTTTCTTAAAATGCTGACCTTGGTCGGGTCTGCCGGCGCGCTCCTGCTTTCCCTCGACTATTTGACTCTCGAGCGGCAGCAGAAATTCGAGTATGGCGCGCTGATCCTGCTGGCCACGCTCGGTATGTTGATGCTGATTTCGGCATCCGATCTGATCGCTCTCTATCTCGGTCTCGAGCTAATGAGCCTGCCGCTGTACGTGATTGCGGCATCCAATCGCGAGAGCGCAAAATCGACCGAGGCGGGGCTGAAATATTTCGTGCTTGGGGCCCTTTCGTCGGGAATGCTGCTCTACGGCGCTTCGCTCATCTACGGCTTTACGGGCACGGTGAATTTTGCCGGAATTGCAAAAGCAACGCAGAGCGGGGCCGGCATCGGCCTGATTTTCGGCCTGGTGTTTCTGTTGGTCGGGTTCTGTTTCAAGATTTCGGCCGTGCCGTTCCATATGTGGACGCCGGACGTCTACGAAGGCGCGCCGACGCCCGTCACCGCCTTCTTTGCCGCCGCTCCCAAAGTCGCCGCCATCGCCATCTTTGCGCGCGCGACCGTCGTTGCGTTTCCGGGCATCATACAGCAGTGGCAGCAGATCGTGGTTTTTGTCTCAATCGCTTCGATGGCGCTCGGTGCCTTCGCCGCAATCGGTCAGCGCAATTTCAAGCGGCTGATGGCCTACTCATCGATTGGTCACATGGGTTACGCGCTGGTCGGCCTTGCGGCAGGAACGCCAGAGGGCGTGCAGGGCGTTCTTGTGTACATGAGCATCTACGTCGCCATGACGCTGGGGACTTTCGCAGTCATCCTCGCCATGCGACGGGACGGCAAGCTGGTGGAGGACATCGGCGATCTGGCCGGCCTCGCGCGGACGCATCCGACCATGGCATTTTTCCTGGGCGCGCTTTTGTTTTCGCTCGCCGGAATACCGCCGCTGGCCGGCTTCTTCGCAAAATTTTATGTGTTTCTTGCCGCCATCAAGGCCGGGCTCTTTACGCTCGCCGTCATTGGGGTGATCACAAGCGTGATCGGTGCGTACTACTATCTCGCTATCGTGAAGATTATGTATTTCGACGAGCCGGTGAGGGGTTTTCAGCGCATGCCGCTGTTGCTCGGGCTGATACTGGGCGTTTCGGGGATCGCAAATATCTTATTCTTCGCCTATCCGACGCCACTCCTCGGCGCGGCGACGGTCGCGGCGAAATCACTGTTTTGAATGAACCGCGAAGCCACGGGCCTGGCGGGGGTCCGGCACATAGCCTACGAAACCCTTGGCTCGACGAATGCCGAGGCGCTGGAGCGTGCGCGTTCGGGCGAGTGCGGCGCGTTGTGGATCACCGCGCGCAGCCAAACCGCCGGTCGGGGACGCCGCGGCCGTGAATGGGTTTCGCCGCCGGGCAACCTGTACGCAACCCTGTTGTTGAGCGAGCCGTCGCCCGCGGATCGTGCCCCGCAACTGTCATTCGTTGCCGGGCTGGCATTGCATGACGCGATTTCCGTCTGTGCGCCGCAGTTGGGGCCCCATTTAAATGTCAAATGGCCGAACGATCTGCTTGTGAGGCAAGCCAAGGCGGCCGGAATTTTGCTCGAGGGCGAAAGCGAGCCTCGTTTTACGGTGGTGATCGGATTCGGCGTCAATTGTGCGACACATCCGGACAATACCGATTACCCTGCGACAGACATTGCAGAGGCGGGCGCGCTGGTTGCTCCGGATGCGCTGTTGGCGGCGCTGTCTGGCGCGATGCAGCGGCGCCTCGCACAGTGGGATCGCGGGCGGGCCTTTGCCGCAATCAGAACAGATTGGATCAAGCGAGCGGCGGGCCTTGGGCAAACACTTTGCGTGCGCCTGCCGGGCCGCGAACTGTCGGGCCGTTTCGAGGGTCTCGATGACGAGGGCCGCCTGTTGCTCGATCAGGGTGGCAGTGTGACGGCGATCACCGCCGGAGAAGTCTTCGGCTTTGGCGGGCGCTCGCCATGACTGCAAAACAGGAACTGGTGTTTGCCCCGCTGGGCGGGGTCGGCGAGATCGGCATGAATCTGTCGATTTACGGCCTCGGCGACGAGCACCGACGCACTTGGCTGGCTGTCGACCTTGGCGTGTCCTTTGCCGCGGAGGAACATCTTCCGGGCGTTGATCTGATCCTCCCCGATATCCGCTACCTGGTGGAAGAGCGAAACAACATCGCTGGCCTGGTTCTCACTCATGCGCATGAGGATCATTTTGGGGCATTGCTCGACCTTTGGCCGCGCCTGAAGGTGCCAGTCTACGCGACCCCCTTCAGCGCTGCGTTGCTTGAAGCCAAATGTGCCGGTGAGACAGGTGCGCCGAAAATCCCAGTGAACGTCGTGGCTCGGGGTGGCCGCTTCAATGTGGGGCCGTTCGACATTGAGCTGGTGACGATGGCGCATTCAATTCCTGAATCGAACGCGCTGGTTATTCGGACCTCCGCCGGCACCGTGCTGCATACCGGCGACTGGAAAATCGATCCAACGCCGCTGCTGGGCGATCCGACCGACGAAAAAAAATTGCGGGCATTGGGCGAGGAGGGCTGCCTCGCGATCGTGGGAGATTCGACCAACGCGGTGCGCGAGGGTCGATCGCCCTCGGAAGCCGACGTCGCCAAAACGATCGCCGAGCTCGTGAAGACCGCCCGAGGGCGCGTTGCAGTGACGACCTTTGCCTCCAACGTTGCCCGTCTCCGGGCGGTGGCGGAAGCGGCTAGGGCCGCGGACCGCGAGGTTGTAGTGATTGGACGCGCCATGGAGCGTATTGTGCAAATCGCGCGGGAAACGGGTTATCTCGAGGGCGTGCAAGATTTCCGATCCGTCGATGCCTATGGGTATCTGCCGCCGAAAAAGGTGGTCGCACTCTGCACCGG
>DAISKM010000029.1:0-15134 GCA_036820945.1 Pseudolabrys sp. | reverse complement strand
GGCAACGAGATTGCAGAGGCGGGCGGCACCGAACGCGAAATCATGGTGCGGCTTGGTCACAAGACTCCGCAGATGGCGGCGCATTATACGAAGCGAGCCAACCGAGAAATGTCGATGCGTTCCGCAGTCGAAAAGCTTGAACGTGCGCGTTCACTCAAAGTGGCAAACCTAAGAACAGAACGGGGTTAAACGAGTGGCAAACCCATTGATATTATTGAAATGCTCGCTTTCGGGGGTAAAGCGGACATTGATTGAGCCCGATCCTGGCATGTGAACCCTCAGTCAAATTGACTGGGGTCGGGCATGCCGACCCGCGCCAATGCACTTCGACCAGGCGGCGGATCGCCAAGCCATTTTTCCGCTTCGGTGCGGGTGTCGGCACGCTGGCGAGCATCGCGTTCGATCAATCTGAATTTCACGTCGTGCGGGCTGGCGCGCCGGTGCGCGTTGATGAACTTAGCCGCCGTCAGTTTACGCCTTCCCATGGGCTTCTTGCTGTGACCCACGTCGACTCATGGCCCGGAAATTAAAAATGATTCGCCGCAAAGAAAAAGCGCCGACAGGATATGGCCCACGCGTTTAGCAATTTTCACTGGTACCCATGCGGTACCCCAGCATGTTTAAGGGCCACATGGCCCCTCAAAAGTCCTCGGTTTATTTTGCTTCTTGGTGGGATTCGAACCAGCCACTCAACCGATCCCCATCCGGTCATTGCGGTTGCCCATTCGATCGTATGGATGCCGATATTGGCCCCGCAGTCGATTGCCACGACGCCAGCACCGTGAATTCGGCGACGGGATTCGATCAGTTGCAGCGCGAGTTCAACCTCGATGGGATCGAAGGCGCCCGCTTCGAGCAGCTGGTAGCCCACGCCGACGCCCGCATTGGGTGCGTTGACGCGGTAGTCGAACCGGTTGGTGATCATTGTGCCGTGATTGGATGCGGCCAGCACGAAGGCAAGCTTGCGTCCGACATTGCGCATGAAAATCTCCTCCGCGGGAACGCAATACGGCGCTCGATATATTCGAATCACCCCAAGATTAATGCCTGGAGGTATTTTCGTCATCGTCCGTCTCGCGGTTTCGGCAGGAACCGCTCGTCGTGCAGTGCGTTTTCATGCGAATTCAGAGGGAGCGATCCTATGACCACGACCACCGCGAGTGGCAGTCCAGTGCGGGCGAACGTTCGTGCCGCGGCTGGCGTCAACGATGCGATTCTGGCGATCGGCCGTATCCTCATCGCGCTTATTTTCGTCAGCTCGGGAATTGAAAAATTCATGGATCTTGGCGTGACGGCTTCCGCGATCGAGTCGAAAGGCCTGCCATATCCGAACATTCTCGCCGTTCTGACCGCGATCCTGGAAACGGGCGGTGGTCTGATGATTATTATCGGTTGGCAGACCCGGCTTGCAGCCCTGGCCCTCGTCATCTTCAGCGCGGTCGCGGCGTATTATTTCCACGACTTTTGGCACCAGACCGGTCCGCAGCACACCAACAACATGATTCATTTTATGAAGAACGTGAGCATGATCGGCGGCTTGCTGATGCTGTGCGCCGCCGGAGCCGGGCGCTATTCAATGGACGGACCATGCATCCGTCCGAAATACCTGGGATCGGAACACGCTATTTAGGCTGCATCGCACGCCAGATGCGCTCGGGGGTGGCCGGCATCTCGATGTGTCGTACACCGAATTCCGATAGCGCATCGACGATCGCATTGGTCACGGCCGGCAGGGCGCCCACGCAGCCGGCCTCGCCGGCGCCCTTGACGCCCAGCGGATTGGTCTTGGTCGGCACCGGATTGCTTTCAACGTCCATGTCGCAGAGGTCGTGTGCATGCGGCATGGCGTAGTCCATGAATGAAGCCGTGACGAGCTGGCCCGCATCGTCGAAATGGATGTTTTCCATCAGTACCTGCCCGACGCCTTGGGCGATGCCGCCATGGACCTGGCCGTGCAGCAGCAGTGGGTTGAGCACGGTGCCGAAATCGTCCACGACGCTGTATCGCGTGATGTCGACCTTGCCGGTCTCGCGATCGATTTCAAGTTCGCAGATATGGCAGCCATTCGGATAATTATTGACCGGCGCGTTGTAGACGGCGGTCGCAAACAATCCGGGCTCCATGCCTTTCGGCAGATTGGCGATATCGAGCGAAGCGATCGCAAGTTCCCTCATCGACAGGGTGCGGTTGGTCTTGTTGGTCGAGAAGACGCCCTCATCGAATTTAAGATCGCTCTGCTCGACTTTGAGCATGTGCGCTGCGATCGCGCGCGCCTTGGTAACGACTTTTTCAGACGCAAGATGAAATGCAGAGCCGGCAAGGGTGGCCGAGCGTGAACCGCCGGTGCCTTCACCGTAAAAAACCTGGTCAGTATCGCCCTGAACATATTGCGCATCATGCGGGTCGATCCCCAGCCGGTCGCAGACGAGTTGCTTGAATACGGTTTCGTGTCCCTGGCCCTGGGAATTGGAGCCGGAGAACAGGAGCAGTGAGCCTGACCGATCGAACCGGACTTCCGCGCCTTCCGTGCTTGGGGCGCCGGCACGCTCGATGGTATTCGATATTCCGAGACCGAGCAGCTTGCCGCGCTTGCGCGCTTCCGCCTTGCGCGTCTTGAAGCTTTTCCGGTCGGCAAGCTCGATTGCGAGTTCCATGTTCTTCTCGAATTCGCCGCTGTCGTAAGTGAAGGTTAGGCCGGTCTTGAATGGCATGGCGGCGGGCGGGACGTAATTTCGCCTGCGCAGCTCGGCTGGATCCATTCCTATCTGGGCGGCGGCCAGGTCGACCATGCGCTCGATCACATAGGCTGCCTCCGGACGGCCATTGCCGCGATAGGGCCGCATCGGATTTGTGTTCGAAAACACGGCAGTGATGTCGACGTGGATGGCAGGCGTCCGATAGACGCCGGCCAGCGTCCCGGCATTGAGGACGAAGGCGGGCATCGAGTGCTGCAGATAGGCGCCGATGGCGGCGATCGTCTTTACCCGCAGCGCAAGGAAATAGCCCTCTTTGTCGAGCGCAAGCTCGGCTTCGGTCACGTTGTCGCGCGCCTGGGCGTCGCTCAGGAACGCTTCGGTTCGCGTGCTGATCCATTTTACAGGCCGGCCGATGTACTTTGATGCGAGCAGCACCAGCGGGGTTTCGTTGAAGATCGGCGTCTTCATGCCGAAGCTGCCGCCTGTATCGCCGGTTATGATCCGTATCTTGCTTTCCGGCACCTTGAGAACTTTGGCGAGTTCGGTGCGCGTCGGATGCGGCCGCTGCATGGGCGTGTAAATCGTGTAGCGGCCGTCGGCCGCGTTGTAATCGCCGACCGCGCCGCGCGGCTCCATGGTGGCGGCTGTGACACGATTGATCACAAAGCGATGGCGAACGATATGAGCCGCGTTGGAGAATGCGGTCTCAACCGCATCCCTGTCGCCAATCAATTCGACGAAACAGATATTGTCGGGACAATCGTCCCACACGCGCGGTGCGCCGGCTTTCGGGGCCTCGGCCGTTGAAGTGACTGCCGGCAACTCCTCGTATTCGACGCCGACAAGCTCGGCGGCGTCCTGCGCCTGCGCGACCGTGTCGGCGACGACAAAAGCGACATAGTCGCCGACCCAGCGCACGCGGTCTTCCGCCAGGATCGGATAGCGCGGCTTGTACATCGGCGAGCCGTCGCGGCGCTTGAGGCCGCCAGGGACCGGCAAGTCGCTGTAGCCGGCCTCCTTGACGTCGGCTGCCGTCAGCACCGCCAGCACGCCGGGCGCGCATTTGGCGGCGGAGACGTCGATCGACTTGATTTTCGCGTGCGCGTGCGGAGAACGAAGTACCACGGCGTGCGCAATGCCTGGCAGCTTAATGTCGTCGACGTAGCGCCCGCCGCCGCGCACCAGCCGCGGATCCTCGAAGCGGGACACGCCTTGACCAACGGCGAACTCACCCATCGCGAACTTCCGATTTCACCAAGGCACTGTCCTGCTCGTGCTCGCGAAGACGGCAAGCGCGGGCGTCATCACCGGGCTTGTCCCGGCGGTCCCGCTCATGAAAGCACTGCTCCTTTAGTCGGGATGGCCGGGACAAGCCCGGCCATGACGTTAGGACTGCAAGGAGAATTTCGAGGCTGGATTCCCGCTGTGACGGGAATGAACAGGTTTGGCAGGACATCCTTTATTGCTGGTCTTTCAATTTCTCCGCCGCCCGCGGAGCGAAATAGGTCAAGACGCCATCGCAGCCGGCGCGCTTGAAGGCGGTGAGACTTTCAATCATGGCACGGTCGGCGTCCAGCCAGCCGTTTTGAGCGGCCGCCATGATCATCGCGTATTCTCCCGATACCTGGTACGCGAAGGTCGGCATCGCAAATGTCTCCTTCACGCGCTGCACGATGTCGAGATAGGGCAGGCCGGGCTTGACCATAATCATGTCCGCGCCTTCCGCGATGTCGAGGGCAACCTCGCGCAACGCCTCATCGGAATTGCCAGGGTCCATCTGATAGGTGCGCTTGTCGCCGGTTAGAGTTTTCGCCGTTCCAACGGCATCGCGGAACGGACCGTAGAAGACCGATGCGTATTTCGCCGCGTAGGACATAATCGATACGTCGGTAAAACCGGCGCCATCGAGCGCCCTGCGGATGGCGCCGACCCTTCCATCCATCATGTCGGATGGCGCAATGATGTCGCAGCCTGCTTCCGCCTGCACCAGCGCCTGCTTCGTCAGCACCGCCACGGTTTCGTCGTTGAGGATCACGCCGTCGCGCAGAAGGCCGTCATGTCCGTGGCTGGTGAACGGATCGAGCGCGACATCGCATAGGATGCCAATCGACGGCACTTCTTTCTTGATGGCGCCAATGGCGCGGCAGACGAGATTATCCGGATTAAGCGCCTCGCTTCCCGTCTCGTCCCGCAGCTTCGGGTCGGTGTAAGGGAAAAGCGCAATGCAGGGAATAGACAGCTTGGCGGCACGTTCGGCTTCGCGCACAACCTGATCGACCGAAAGCCGCTCCACGCCCGGCATCGAGGGCACGGGCATGCGGGCATTGTGACCATCCATCACGAACAACGGCCAGATCAGATCTTCGGCGGCAAGCACGTGTTCGCGCACCATGCGACGCGCCCACTCGCTGCGCCGGTTGCGGCGCATGCGCACGGTCAGATCGAGCGGGTTGCGCTGGATCTCATTGGTATCTGCCTCAACCGGCACGAAACCGATTTTTCGCTCAAGAGGTCGACCGAATTTGATGGCCATGAGGGCTCTCCGGCCTTTCTTTTACCCGGTCCGGCAAAAACCCGCTACCCGTTCGCGCGCGGCCAACGGCCGGTTACGCAGGCGCCGAGGCTTTTCCGGTCCGCCGTTCCATGTCAACGCCCGCCTCAAGACTTTCCTTGTCGCGATAGATGGAGGCAACCGCGAGCACCCGGCCACCCAGCTTGTAGCGCACGACGCAATCGCGCTTCATCACGTCGCCGTCGATCTCTATCGCGTCCCATTTTTCCGCGTGCCCTACATAGTTGATAGGCACGTCATAATGCTGGCTCCAGAAAAACGGAGCTGAATTGAATGGCGTCCGCATGCCCATCATGTTGAGTGCCGCGATTTGTCCCTGCCGCTCCGCGACAACCCAGTGCTCGACGCGGATGCGCTGGCCTGAAATCGCATCCGGCCAGCGAGCAATGTCGCCGGCGGCATAGATGTCTGGCGCGCTTGTCAGCATGTACTCATCAACGGTCACGCCTTTATCGATCGCAAGTCCGGCTTTCTCGGCAAGCGCAAGGCGGGGCCGCACGCCGACGCCGACTACGACCAGATCGGCGTCAAGCGTGCTGCCGCTCTTCAGTGTGGCCCGCTCGCCGTCAATTGCGCTGACGGTGTCTTCGAGATGGAACTTGACGCCGTGCTCCTCATGCAGCGCGCGGATGAAGTCGCCGAGTTGGGGTCCGAACACGCGCTCGAGCGGCCGTTTTTCCGGTGCAACGACGTGTACTTCGATGTCGCGCGCGCGCAGCGACGCCGCCGTTTCGAGTCCGATAAAGCTTGCGCCGATGACGACCGCGCGCTTTGCGTCCTTTGCTTCGGCGATAATGCTGCGGCAATCGGCGAGCGACCGTAGCGTACGCACGTGCTTTTGACCCGCGCCCGGAATATCGAGTTTGACCGGCTCGGCGCCTGTTGCCAGCAACAGCTTGTCGAACTTGAGCTTGCTGCCATCGCCGAGCGTCAGCTCTTTTGCTTTTGCATCGAGCGCGGTGACCTCAGTCTTCAACCTCAGATCAATCTTGTTCTCGGCATACCAATCGTCGCCGCGCAGCGGCACCCAGTCCTCTGGTGCGCTCCCGGCCAGATAATCTTTCGACAGGTTGGGACGATCGACCGGCGCCGCATCGTCACTGCTGAGCATCGTAACGCTGCCGGCAAAGCCGCGCCGACGCAGCATTTCCCCGGCGGCGAACCCGGCTGCGCCGCCGCCGACAATAACGAAGCGTTCGGTAGGAGACCCCTTTTTGTTTGACGGTGAGGTCGCCTTCCTGCTTTTCACCGCGATCTTGTCGCCCTGCTCGTCGACCTGCCAGCACGTGAGCGGGCTTAGCGCCGGCGCCGCTATAGCTTCGCCTGTCTGCAGGCTGAAATGCGCGTGATGCCAAGGACAGCGTACCGTCTCGCCGACCAGGAGGCCTTCGGCGAGCGGCCCGTGATAATGGGTGCAATGGGCAGACACCGCGAATAGCTTGCCGCCCTTGCGCACCACAACCACTTCGTCATCGCCGACGCGACCGGCCACCATCGCGCCCTCGGCAAGGTCGCCGGCCGGGATGCCTGCGGCGAGGTCGGGTCCGGTCGGCTTTTTGTCTTCGCTTGCCATGCTGCCGTCCTCCATTGCTATCTGCCCGATTAGATGCGTCAAGGGCCGGAAAATTCCGCTTATAGTAGACGCCCCACACGCAGATCCGGTTGCCGCGATCAACCCTTGCTTGCTAAGCCGCGGGGGAGCGAGGCGGGACCCCACCTATGGATTTCGGACTCTCCGAGGAACAACGCGCATTTCAGGCTACCGCACGCACGTTTGCCCGTGACGAAATGATGCCGCACGCGCGCGACTGGGACGAAGGCGAAGTGTTCCCGGTCGAAACCATGCGGAAGGCGGCAACGCTGGGCTTTGGCGGCATCTACGTCAAGGAGGATGTCGGCGGCTCGGCGCTCAGCCGGCTCGATGCAGCGCTGATCTTCGAGGAGCTTGCACAGGGCTGCACGTCGACGGCGGCCTATATTTCAATTCACAACATGGCCGCCTGGATGATCGACGCATTCGGCAGTCCAGATATCCGCAGGAGATTCTTGCCGAAGCTTTGTACGATGCAGCACTTCGCAAGCTATTGCCTCACCGAGCCGGGTGCAGGCTCCGATGCCGCCAGCTTGACCACCCGAGCGCGGCGAGACGGCGAGCACTACGTGCTCGACGGCACCAAGGCATTCGTCTCGGGCGGCGGCGTTTCGGACGTCTACGTTGTGATGGCCCGCACGGGCGAAGCCGGCCCGCGCGGCATTTCATGCATCGTGGTCGAAAAGGGCACACCGGGCCTGTCGTTTGGCGCGCAGGAAAAGAAGCTCGGCTGGAAAACGCAGCCGACCGCGATGGTTCTGTTCGAGAACTGTCGCGTGCCGGTGTCGAACCGCGTCGGCGCCGAGGGGCAGGGCTTCAAGATCGCGATGGCGGGACTTGATGGCGGACGACTGAACATTGGCGCCTGTTCGATCGGCGGTGCGCAGTTCTGTCTCGATCGCACCATCGGCTATATGAAAGAGCGCAGGCAGTTCGGCTCGCGGCTTGCCGATTTCCAGGCGTTGCAATTCCGTATCGCCGACTATGCGACGGAGCTGGAAGCGGCGCGACTGCTCTTGCATCGCGCTGCGGTCGCGGTGGGGGAGGGCGAGCCAATGGCGACGCGGCTTGCCGCTCAGGCCAAGCGTCTTGCCACCGATACGGGCTTCGAGGTGGTCAATGGCTGCCTCCAGTTGCATGGCGGCTATGGCTATCTGCGCGACCACCCGATTGAGCGTGTCTTGCGCGACGTGCGCGTCCATCAAATACTCGAGGGCACCAATGAGATCATGCGCATGATCGTGGGCCGCGCTATGCTCAGCAACTAGCGGACCAATGATCGTTTTTCGGTCGCACACGAACTGCAAGAGATCAGGAGGGCGTCATGGAGCAGCTTCCGAGAGTTTATGTTTCGCGCGACGAGATGATGAAGCGCATCGCGCGCTTCAAAGACCTCAAGGGCTTCGACGGTGGCTTGCCCGACAGCAAAATGCCCGGCTGCGAGCGGACGCTCTTCAACGTGATTGGCTTTCAGCCGCCCAAAGGGTCGGGAGGAGCGGTGACCTCGCCGGTGGGCGACCACGCGGCCCAGCTTGCCGCGATCAAGATCAGCGAGGGATTCAACCTCGGCTACTGCAAGGCAAAGCCTGGCCATGGGCCCGAGATGCACAATCACGACACAAACGAAACGTTCATCCCGATGACCGGTACCTGGCGCGCGAGTTGGGAAAACGAGAAAGGTGAGGTGGAATACGTTGATCTCGGTCCGCTCGATGTCGTTTCGTTTCCGCCGGGGATGATCCGCCGTTTCGAGAATGTCACCAAAGGCGATCCGACCCAGGAATCAATCCTGATGTTCGTGATTGGCGGGGATGGACCGCGCGCAGAATTCACCGATCAGGCGATGCGGCGGCTGGAAAAGGCCGGCGTGTGGCCGGCGCAACACGCCTAGGCAGAGGGCGATGTGACTCTGGCGATGTGGGCAGGCGAGCTGGCCTTGGCGACCGCCGCGATGTTCGCCGGCGGAGCGCTCTATGTCAGCCTCGCCGAGCAGCCGGCGCGATTGAGGCTCGATACCCAGGCGCTTCTCACCGAGTGGAAGCCGAGTTACGAGCGCGGGGCAATCATGCAGGCAAGCCTGGCGATCGTGTCCGGCGCGCTCGGCGTGCTCGCATTTCTGCTCAGCTATGACTGGCGCTGGCTTGTGGGCGCTGCGCTAATCCTCGCGCCCTGGCCCTATACGATGCTCATCATCATGCCGACCAATCGCGTGCTCAAGGCAACGGCGCCGGAACAGGCCACCGAGCAGACTCGCGGGCTGATCGTGCAATGGGGGCGCCTGCACTGGGGTCGCAGCGCGCTCGGGGTGGTTGCGGTCGCCGCCTATCTTTGGGCGCTGAGGTCGGCGTGAGCGAAGACGAAATCCTGTTCGAGCGCCGCGGCGCCGCGGGCATTATAACGCTCAACCGGCCGAAGGCGCTCAATGCCGTCACCCATGCGATGGTGGTTGCGCTGCGAGCTCAGCTCGATCGCTGGGCTGACGACACCGCGGTCGCGCGAGTGCTGATTACCGCAGCGGGCGATCGCGCGTTTTCTGCCGGCGGCGATATTCGCGCCTTGTATGAGCTCGGCAAGTCAGGCCGGCACGACGAGGCTTTGCAATTCTGGCGCCACGAATATCCTCTTAATGCGGCCATCAAGAATTACCGCAAGCCGTACGTTGCATTGATCGACGGCATTGCGATGGGAGGCGGCGTCGGTGTGTCGGTCCACGGCTCGCACCGCGTTGCCGGAGATCGCTTCTCCTTCGCCATGCCGGAAGTGGGCATCGGCTTCTTCCCCGATGTCGGCGCCACATGGTTTCTGCCGCGCATGCCCGGCGAGCTTGGGACCTACTGCGCATTATCAGGTGAGCGTTTTGGAATTGCGGATGCCGTTACAGGCGGCATTGCCACGCACCGGGTTTCCTCCACCCGTTTTCCCACTCTGCTCGACGGCCTGACCGGCACCGTGTCCGTTGATGCGGTTTTGTCCGCGTTCAGCGAACCTTCAGGAGAGGGTACAATTACGCGGCGCCGCGCCGCAATCGACCGCCTGTTCGCCGGCGACATGGTCGAGAACATCCTTGCCGCGCTCGATCGTGAAGCGGCCTCGGGTGGGGTCGACTCGGAATGGGCGAAGCAAACGGCTGCCGTCATCCGTACAAAGTCTCCGCTCAGCCTTAAACTGGCGCTGGCGCAGGTGCGCCGCGGCAAGTCCTGGGATTTTGATACGTGCATGCGCATGGAATTCCGCATAGTGTCCCGCATTATTCACGGGCATGATTTCTATGAAGGCGTGCGCGCCGTGATCGTCGACAAGGACAACAGCCCACGTTGGCGGCCGGCCGCGCTGCCTGAGGTCAGCGAGGCGGACGTCGAGCGCCACTTTGCGCCGCTCGGCGCCAAGGAACTGGTGTTGCCGTGAACAGGCCTGCCGCACCCGACAATCTGCGCGCGCTGGAGCCGGTGCAGGAGCACGAAGGCGATCGTTTCGGCGGCCTTTGGACCCGGCGACTGGTGCTGTTTCTGCGAGCGATGGCGACGATTTCGATGATCAAGGGCCTCTACCATTGGGCGCAGGTGATCGGCATCAGCTTTGGCGAGGCGCTGCCCTTCGAAAATCATTCGATCGCGTGGCAGACCGCGACGGTGTTCTTTGCCGTGATCGATCTGGTTGCTGGGGTCGGGCTCTGGCTTGCGGCCGCCTGGGGTGCCGTGATCTGGCTCACCTCAGTGGCATCAATGCTTGCCGTGGAAATATTTTTTCCGCAGGTGTTCGGCGGCGGCTGGCTGACAGGCGTTCTGGAAGGAGCACTGCTCATACTCTACCTTTGGCTGGCGCTAAAATCTGCACAAGAGCATCCGCAGTAGAAGGATCGAAAGATCGGGGAGGGTGTCATGGCGCGCATCGGATTTATCGGCCTTGGCAACATGGGACTGCCGATGGCGCAAAATCTGCTGAAGGCCGCTCATCAGGTCGAGGGCGTCGACGTCAATCCGGCGGCTATCGAAAAACTCAAAGCCGCGGGCGGTGTCGCCGTTGAAACGGCGAAAGGCGCAGCAGCACGGGCCGATGTGGTGATCACAATGCTTCCCTCGGGCAAGGAGGTGCGCGAGGTCTATCTCGGCTCTTCCGGCATCGTCGAAAATGGCAACCCCGGAACGTTGCTGATCGATTGCTCGACCATTGATGTCGAGACCGCGCGCGCGGTCGCCGCCGAAGCGGAGAGGAAAGGATTGCTGATGCTCGATGCACCCGTCTCGGGCGGCGTCGGCGGGGCGACCGCGGCGACGCTGACTTTCATGGTGGGCGGAAGCGCGCAGGCATTTGCGCGCGCAGAATCAATCCTGCAGAAAATGGGCAAGACGATCGTGCACGCCGGCGGCGCCGGCAACGGCCAGGCAGCCAAAATCTGCAACAACATGATTTTGGGCGTGTCCATGATTGCGGTGAGTGAAGCATTTGTCCTCGCCGAAAAACTCGGGCTCGATCACCAGAAGCTGTTCGACATTTCGTCGAAATCATCCGGCCAGTGCTGGTCATTGACCAGCTACTGTCCCGTGCCGGGACCGGTCCCGACCTCGCCGGCCAATCGAGACTATCAAGCCGGGTTCACAGCAGCGATGATGCTTAAGGATTTGAAACTGTCGCAGGAGGCTGCAAAGGCGAGTGGAACCAAAACGGAACTGGGGGCCGACGCCGCGCGCATCTATTCGGAATATGTCGCAAGCGGGGAGGCATCGCGCGACTTTTCCGGCATCATTCGCTTCATTCGCGGCTGAGTTCGCGTCTGACGCTTGCCGTCAGAGTGAACGAAGCCTTGCGCACTTGCCAAAATTTTTATGGTCAAGGGATCGTTCACCGTTGCAAATAAACCTAATCTTTATGGTGTTATTTAAGCCGATTTTAGATTGCGCCTCTTAGTGTGCGGCACATCCGGAGCGGGGAAACAGGGCCTTGCAACCGGGGACATATAAAACGCAAGGGGCGTTGAACATGAAAGCCGTCGCGAAGACGGTCGAGCCCGCCGGACGCGAGGCGCCGCTCGATCACATTCGGCCACAGTACCTGGAGGCCTTGACGCTCGTCGAGCGGCTGCATCGCCGATTGCTCGACGTCATCAAGGATGAATTCGATCGGCGCGGCCGCTCCGATATCAATTCGGTGCAGGCTCTGCTGCTCTACAACATTGGAGACAAGGAGCTGACCGCCGGTGAGTTGCGCACGCGCGGCTACTATCTCGGCTCGAACGTTTCCTACAATCTCAAGAAGCTTGTCGAAATGGCGTTCCTCGATCACCAGCGTTCGCGCGTTGACCGCCGCTCGGTTCGCATCAAGCTGACCGACAAGGGGCGCGAGGTGCGCGATATCATCGAGGGGCTCTACCAAAAGCATGTACGCACGGTTGAGCAGGTCGGCGGTATCAACGCCGAGGAGTTCTCCACGCTCAACAAGTCGCTGCACCGGCTCGAGCGGTTCTGGACCGACCAGATCCTCTACCGGCTCTAAATTCCACTGCGGATGGATCGACTCAGCCCCGGCGCGTCGCGCCGGGGCTTCTTTTTTGCACAGGGGGCCCGATCCCTAGATATTGCGCCTGATAGCCCTCCACAGCCCAATGCTTGGCGGGTCGCGGCCGATATGGTATTGCCGCCCAACCCCGGACCTTGGTCGTTTGTCGGCGCCGGCCGCTCGCGGCGCCAGGAGATTGCGAATGTCGGCGACGTCGAGCCCCAAGCGCGCAAGCGAAATCGAGACCCTCTTCTCGGCTGCCTTGGATGCTGTGGACCCCGAAATCGACGACGCGATCAAACTCGAACTGGGGCGTCAACGCCACGAGATCGAGCTGATTGCTTCCGAGAACATCGTCTCGCGCGCGGTTCTGGAAGCCCAAGGATCCGTGCTCACCAACAAATATGCCGAAGGCCTTCCCGGCAAGCGCTATTACGGCGGCTGCCAGTATGTCGACATCGTCGAGCGGGTCGCGATCGAGCGTGTCACCAGGTTGTTCGGCTGCAAGTTCGCGAACGTGCAGCCGCATTCGGGTGCTTCGGCGAATGCGGAAGTGTTTTTCGCCCTGCTGCAACCCGGTGACACGTTCATGGGGCTCAATCTTGCGGCGGGCGGGCACCTCACGCACGGCTCGCCGGTCAACATGTCGGGCAAATGGTTCAAGCCCGTGCCCTACGGCGTGCGGCGAGACGATCATCGCATCGACATGGAAGAAGTCGCGCGCCTCGCGCGTGAACATAAGCCCAAAGTGATAATCGCCGGCGGTTCGGCCTATCCGCGCATCATCGATTTTCGCGGTTTTCGCGAAATCTGCGACAGCGTAGGCGCACTCCTAATGGTCGACATGGCTCATTTCGCCGGCCTGGTTGCGGCGGGCGTACATCCTTCGCCATTTCCGCATGCGCATGTGGTCACGACGACGACCCACAAAACACTGCGCGGGCCGCGAGGCGGCGTGATCCTTTCCGATAACGAGGAGATTGCGAAAAAGCTCAACTCCGCCGTATTTCCCGGCATGCAGGGCGGACCGTTAATGCACGTCATCGCTGCCAAGGCGGTCGCTTTCGGCGAGGCCCTGCGGCCGAGCTTCCGCACCTATGCGCGCAATGTCGTCGAAAATGCCAAGGCGCTGGCCGAGCGATTGAAGTCGGACGGGCTCGACATCGTGTCCGGCGGCACCGACACCCATTTGATGCTGGTCGACCTGCGACCGAAACGCCTGACCGGCAAGGTCGCCGAAGCGGCGCTGGGCCGCGCCCATATCACATGCAACAAGAACGGGATTCCATTCGACCCCGAAAAGCCGACGGTTACATCGGGCATTCGGCTCGGCACCCCCGCGTGCACGACCAGAGGATTTGGGATCGCGGAATTCCGCCAGGTCGGCGACATGATTGTCGAAGTGCTCGACGTCCTGTCGCAAAAACAAGTCGAGGAAGACTCGCTCGTAGAGGCTGCGGTGCGCGCCAAGGTGAAGACATTGATTGAAAGGTTTCCGATTTATCAGGATTAAAGATGCTGTTGCCGTTTTTCCGCTGTCATTCCGGGACGGCGCGTAGCGCCGGGCCCGGAATCCAGACCGAAGCGCGGCATCTGTATCTGGATTCCGGCGTCGCCCGCTCTACGGGCGACCCTGAAATATGGTGAAAGGCTCGCTATGCGTTGCCCGAGTTGCGGAAGCCTCGATACGCAAGTGAAGGATTCGCGGCCGACCGAGGATTCGGCAGTCATCCGCCGCCGCCGCGTTTGTCTGACGTGCAATTTTCGTTTCACGACGTTTGAGCGTGTGCAATTGCGCGAGCTGACCGTGATCAAGCGCAATGGGCGCCGCGTGCCCTTCGACCGCGACAAGCTGATGCGCTCGGTGCAGATCGCCTTGCGCAAGCGCCCGGTCGAGCCGGAGCGTATCGAGCAAATGGTCTCGAAAACCGTTCGCGAGCTGGAGAGCCAGGGCGAGAGCGAAATCTCATCGGAAGCGATCGGCGAGATCGTCATGGAACACTTGCGCGAACTCGATGACGTCGCCTACGTGCGTTTTGCCTCGGTCTATCGCAACTTCCGCGAGGCGAAGGATTTCCGTGCTGCTCTCGACGAATTGTCGGGCGATGATGACGGTCGGCCCGCCGCCAGCGCGCGCAAATGAATCAAGAAACGACCTCTGAACTTTCCCCGGACGAGCGTTTCATGCAGCTCGCGCTGGCGCTTGGCCGCCGCAATCTGGGGCGGACCTGGCCAAATCCGGCGGTTGGCGCGGTTATCGTGAAGGACGGCACAATTCTCGCTCGCGGCTGGACCCAACCGGGCGGCCGCCCGCATGCGGAAGCGGAGGCATTGCGCCGCGCCAGGAAAGCGGCGCTGGGCGCGACGATGTACGTCACACTCGAGCCCTGCTCGCACGAGGGCAATACGCCTCCCTGCGCGGATGCAATCATTCGCGCCGGCATCGCGCGGGTGGTGTCAGCACTTGAAGACCCAAACCCGGAGGTTTCCGGACGAGGCCACGAGCGCCTGCGCGCCAAGGGCGTCGCAGTCGAGGTCGGTCTCGGTGCGGATGAAGCGCGCCGCACGCATGCCGGTCATATCGCGCGCATCAGCCTTGGTCGGCCGCATGTTATTCTCAAGCTCGCGATCTCCGCTGATGGGAAGGCGGGTCTTGCCGGCCGCAAACCTGCGGCGATTACCGGGGAGGCCGCTCGCGAACGCGTATTCCAGATGCGCGCGGCTGCCGACGCCATCCTGGTGGGCATCGATGGGTACGCCCAGAACCCCCTCTCGAGCGCGG
>DAISKM010000028.1:3566-15329 GCA_036820945.1 Pseudolabrys sp. | reverse complement strand
GGATGAGTCCCACAACCTCGCCGAACCGGGTGGCCGCGTTTCCAAGCTCGACCATCGTTCTGACGGTGCGTTGCGCTTCAGAAACTGCGCGCCCCGCAACCTCGGTCGACTTTGCCGCCTGGGAGGCGATTTCACCGATGGACGCGGCGAGTTCCTCGACCGAGCCGGCGGCAACTGTCACATTTTCCGACGCGGCGGTAACGCGGCTTTTGGCATTTTCGGCTTGGAGGGAAACCGTGTCGGCGGCCTTGTTGAGGCCCGTCGAACTCATTTCCAGCTGCATCGATGCGGCGCGAAGCTTGCTCAGCGCACTTTCGACGGAAGTTTTGAACTGCGAAATCATCGCTGCGATCGTGTCGCTGCGCCTTTCGCGCGCGCGGCTTGCCTCGGTTTGCGTCCGGGTCAACCGATCGCGCTCGATTATGTTGTCGCGGAATACAATTACGGTGCGCGCCATTTTGTCGATCTCATCGCCCGTGTGCGTGGGGATGCGCGCGCTGGTGTCCCCGTCGGCGAGACGTTTCATGACGGAGGCCAGGCCGTTAAGCGGCCGTGTGATGCTGCGCCCGATTGCCCAGCTGAAGCCAAGGCCAAGCGCGACCATGGCTACGCCGACGGCAATGATGCCCGTCCGGGTGCGTGCCTGAGACGCAGCAAGTTGATGCGATGCCTCGTTCGCGATACTGCGCGCGAACCGGATGATGTCGTCCGCGCGGGGAAGCATGTTCTGGTTGTCGATATCGATGATCGAACGCAGCGGTCGCACGCGGTCATGAGCTTCCACCCATTTTTCAAAAGTATCGGCATAGGTTTTTACCTGGTGCTCGAGCGACGTCTTCATTGTCGGCGAGGCGACTATCCCGCGGAAAAGGTCCGTGAATTTTTTGTAGGCAAGCAAAAATTGCTGACGCGATACTTCACTCTGGTTGACGCGGTAATCGGCCTCAAAGTGACGCATGGAAAGCAACGCCATCATCAATCGTGTGGCATCCGCCTCTGCGAGCCAGGACATGTTCTCGTTGATGATGCGCTCGACCGCATTTCCAGCTACTTGCAACTGCCTGCGTAGGCCGGAAGACTCATCATAACCGAGTGTTTTCTGCTCCCGAATCAAATCGTTGAAATTTTCGCGCAATCCCAGGACGTCTTTGCGCAAACTGGCGATAGTCTCGGCGTGAACGTGGTCGATTGATTCGGCGAGAGCGTCGAGGCCGTTGAGCGCGAGCGCGTGAGCCTGCTCGAATCTTGCGATCAGCGTGTCGTCCGGGCTGGCAGTGAAATCCTTTACGATAAGACGCATCGATGCGACCGCGCTTTTGAAGTCGCGGCTGGCGTCGGACACGGCGGTGGAATGAGTGACCGTCCGGAATGCGCGGCCTACCTCGCTCTCCCCCGCCGTGTAGGTAAATCCATTGGCAAGGAAGCCCCCGACGGGAATGAGCGCCAGGACCACAATCCGTGTGCGGACCGAAAAAGAGGCAAATATCCGGGCGAGACGATTGAATGAAAGCGTGAGGTCGAAGCGAGGCATGGAGCAGTTCGGTCTCGTCAGTGGCCGGAGCTCACGAGGGCGGTGGTATTGATGTAGGTTAGAAATGGTTAATTTTGCGCTGAGTTCCACATTGCCCGCCGTCCAAGGCATTGGATTTCTAGCGACTTTGCTTTTGTGCGGTGCACGCGTAGTGTCGTTTTGATGTTCACATTCCTGTTGCGAGTCCTTGATGCCTATCGCCGCCTCCCGTCCTGCCCAAGTTCACGATCTGGTGGACCTTGCCCGCGAAACGAGCGCGGTCCTTGATGCACTCTTGGCCGATGCGACGGCAAAGGTGCGCGAGCGCGTGGTGGTGGAAGGCCATGTCGTTGGCCGCCTGTTTGATCGCGAGCAACGCGCGACGCATGGCCTCGCCTGGCTTGCGACCTACGTCGAGGCGGTGCGGCAACTGGCTGCTTATGCTGAGCGCCTGAGCGCCGATGATGCGCTCGGCGAGATCGAAGACCTTTTGATCCGCATCGGACTTGGCGAGTACGTTGCCCAGGTCGTTGGCGGCATCCCGATGAGCCAAGGTGAGGTCGCCAGGCTGTCAGATATGGGCCTGTCCGCGTCGCAGGTCGCCGCGCGCCTTAATCCGGTCGCCGAGACGCTCACTGTCATTGGCAACACGGCCGAACGCCGCGCCCGACTGGTCGAATTGATGCGTGCAGGCCACGGCGTCACTGTCGGCGCGTGCGGGCTGGAAGAGACGCTGGACTCGATCCGGGAGGAAATGCGCAAGTTCGCCGACACTGAGGTGATCGGAAACGCCCAGCGCTGGCACCGCACGAACAGTTATATCCCCCTCGATGTCATCACACAGATGTCCGAACTTGGCGTATTTGGGCTGACGATTCCCGCGGACTTCGGCGGAATGGGGCTTGGCAAAGAGTCCATGTGCGTCGTTTCGGAGGAGCTTTCGCGCGGTTATATCGGCGTCGGCTCGCTTGGCACGCGTTCGGAGATCGCTGCCGAACTGATTTTGGGCAGCGGGACCGCGGCCCAGAAGGAAAAGTGGTTGCCTAAGATCGCTTCCGGTGAGGTGCTGCCGACGGCAGTATTCACCGAGCCGAACACCGGGTCGGACCTCGCTTCGATCAAGACACGCGCCGTGCGCGAGGGCGACGTTTACAGGGTTTACGGCAACAAGACCTGGATTACCCATCCGGTGCGCGCGGACCTGATGACGTTGCTTGTGCGAACGAATCAAAAAGAGACCGGCCATCGCGGTGTCTCGATGCTGCTTGCGGAAAAGCCGCGTGGGGACGACAAGAACCCATTTCCGGCACAGGGAATGAGCGGCACGGAAATCGAGGTTCTCGGCTATCGCGGCATGAAGGAATACGAGATCGCTTTCGACGGATTCGAAGTGAAAGCCGAGAACCTCCTGGGAGGAGTCGAAGGGCTCGGCTTTAAGCAGCTCATGCAGACTTTCGAATCCGCGCGCATTCAGACTGCTGCGCGAGCCATCGGAGTCGCGCAAGCAGCCATGGAACAGGCCCTCAACTATGCGCAGAACCGCGTGCAATTCGGCGCTCCGATCGTCGGCTTTCCGCGGGTTGCGGACAAGATCGTCATGATGGCGGTCGAAATTATGATGGCGCGGCAGCTAACGTATTATGCCGCGCGGGAAAAGGATTCCGGCCGTCGCTGCGACCTCGAAGCCGGCATGGCCAAGCTGCTCGCTGCCAGGATTGCATGGGCCGCCGCAGACAATGCCGTGCAGGTGCACGGCGGCAATGGATTTGCGCTGGAATTTCCAGTCTCTCGCATACTGTGCGATGCGCGGATTCTTAACATTTTCGAAGGCGCGGCCGAAATCCAGGCGCAGGTGATTGCCCGACGTCTGCTGGACGGCACGAACTGAAAACGACCGACCAAGTTCGGCACAAAACCGGCCTTGCAGCGTTTGATCCAGAGCCAGGCGCGCATCGCATTTATCCTGCTGTACCTTTGAGGAGTAATCCATGGCCGCACTTTTGATCAGACATGGAGAATGGGTCGTTGTGTGTGATGGTGCCAAGGCCCTCATTTTGCAGAATTCTGGCGATATTAAATTCCCCAATCTGAAGACAATCCAGGTCTTCGAACAAAAGGATCTCGCGACGCACGAACTGGGAACAGATGCACCGGGCCGCGCTATCAATTCCGTCGGCAATATCCGAAGTGCGGTCGATCAGACCGACTGGCACGATCAAGCGGAGCGAGCGTTTCTCACCCAACTGGTTCAGCATCTCGACACGGCGATTACATCCGGTAAGGCCAAATCTCTGATCGTGGTGGCCCCGCCGCGCGCGCTTGGAGTAATCCGCCCGGCCTATACGCACGCTCTAAAGAGCGCTGTTCGCGCCGAGGTGGACAAGGATTTTGTCAAAATGCCCGTGCATGAGATCGAGAAGCACCTGACCCGCGACTGACCTCAGGAAAGAAATTAAAGGCTTCTGCAATTCTGACTGGCCCGCCGCCACAGCGATGCTATGGTCGCGCCGTTCCTCGATGAAAGGCAGGTGGATGCCGCTTTCAGGTTTGTGTCGGCGTGGCGCTCGAATCTTGGCTGTTGCCGTAGCATTGCCCATGTTCGCGGCGGTGGCAGCGCTTGCGCAGACCACCAAAGGACCATCGCCTGCCCCGTCCGCGCCGGCAAAGACGGTCGATTCCATGGCGGTCCCAAGCTTCTGGGATCCGCGGCGGCGGCCGGAGCGTCCCGACCTTTCCCGCATCAGCATCATCCGCTTCCTGACCGAAACCGACTATCCACCGTTCAATTATGCCGGGCCGGACGGTGCACCCATAGGGTTCAATGTGGATCTCGCCAGGCTGATTTGCGAAGAGCTTAAGGTCGCGTGCACCGTGCAGATGCGTCGATTCGATACTCTGATCGGAGCGCTCAACAGCAACAACGGCGATGCCATTATAGCCTCGATCGCGGCGATGCCCGAGATGCGCGCGCGGCTCGACTTCAGCGATCCCTATTACCGCACGCCGGCACGATTTGTGGCGCGACGTGACAGTACGATCGAAGACGTTCGCCCGGAAGCTCTCGAAGGGAAAAAAATCGGGGTTGTCGCAGGCACTGCTCATGAAGCCTATCTCAAGGCCCTCTTCACGGAAGCCGAGCTGCGTCCTTATCCGGATTCCGACGCTGCGCGATTTGCTCTGAAACGAGGCGAGGTCGATCTCCTTTTTGGCGACGGCGTGTCACTCGCCTTCTGGCTAAACGGCACTGATTCGGGCAACTGCTGCATCTTTCGGGGCGGACCATATCTTGAGAGCCGATTTTTCGGCGAAGGCGTCGGTATTGCAGTGAGACGCGGTAACGATCTGCTGCGACAGGCGTTTAATTGGGCGCTGTTCCGACTGTGGGAGAAGGGGCGCTTTACCGATCTGTGGCTGCGTTATTTTCCAGTTAGTCCCTTTTGAATCGCAAATTTGACGTTGTGGCGGGGCGTTTCTAGTGTCCGCGCCCCGGAGACAATAATGTCCGTAGCCGAAACCGCCGCTTCTTTGCGTCAGCTGGCCGAGCAGTCGAACGCCTGGCCATTCGAGGAGGCGCGCAAGGTCGTCGCCAGGCTGAAGAAACGTCCCAAGGACGAGGTGATTTTCGAGACGGGTTACGGTCCTTCGGGCCTGCCTCATATCGGCACCTTCGGCGAGGTCGCGCGCACGACGATGGTACGCCATGCGTTTCGTGTGCTGACCGACGACAAGGTGAAGACGAGATTGATCGCGTTTTCCGATGATATGGATGGCCTGCGCAAAGTACCGGACAATGTGCCGAACAAAGAATTGCTGGAGGCGCACCTCGGCAAGCCGTTGACCCAGGTGCCGGATCCGTTCGGCACCCAAGCAAGCTTCGGCGAACACAACAACGCGCGTTTGCGCGCCTTTCTCGATCACTTCGGTTTCGAGTACGAATTCCTGTCCTCAACCGAATGTTACAAGTCCGGTCGCTTTGATCAGGCTCTGCTGAAAGTGCTGGCGCGTTTCGATCAGGTCATGGCCATCATGCTGCCCTCGCTGCGCGAGGAGAGGGCGGCGAGCTATTCGCCGTTCCTCCCGGTTTCGCCAAAGAGCGGCATCGTGCTGCAGGTGCCCGTGACCGAGCACGACGTCAAGGCCGGCACGATCACCTATCAGGACCCCGATACGGGAGAACAGGTTGTCACACCGGTCACGGGAGGCCGCTGCAAGCTGCAATGGAAACCGGATTGGGCCATGCGCTGGCTTGCACTTGGCGTCGATTACGAGATGGCAGGGAAGGATCTGATCGACTCGGTGAAACTTTCCGGTGAGATCTGTCGCGCGCTCGGTGGCACTGCTCCGGAGGGATTTAACTATGAGCTTTTCCTTGATGAAAAAGGCCAGAAAATCTCCAAGTCGAAAGGCAACGGGCTGACAATCGAGGAATGGCTGCGCTACGCCAGTCCGGAAAGCCTGTCACTGTTCATGTACCGCGAGCCGAAAGCCGCCAAGCGGCTCTACTTCGACGTCATTCCGCGCAACGTCGACGAGTACTATCAGTTTCTCGATGGGTTTGAACGGCAGGACCCGCGACAGCAGCTTTCCAACCCCGTTTGGCATATTCACTCCGGCAAACCGCCGAAGATCGACATGCCGATTTCATTCACGATGCTGCTGACGCTGGTGTCATCGTCGAACGCCGAGAATGCAGAAACATTGTGGGGGTTCATCGGCCGCTACAGGCCGGGCGTGACGCCGAAGACGCATCCAAAGCTGAATGAAATGGTGGAATACGCAATCCACTATTTCCGTGACTTTGTGTTGCCCACAAAGACATTTCGCGAGCCGACGGATCCCGAACGCGCGGCGCTCATCGATTTGCGCGATGCGCTTTCGCAGTTGCAGGCGAAGACGACCGCCGAAGAGATCCAGAACGTGGTCTACGAGGTCGGGCGACGCGAGCCATTCCTCGACCACAAAAAGAAGGCGAAGGACGGCAAGCCTGGAGTTTCGCTCGACTGGTTCAACCTGCTCTATCAGGTCCTGCTCGGACAGGAAAAAGGCCCGCGCTTCGGCTCATTCGTGGCAGTCTATGGCCTGCAGAACACCATCGACATGATAGATGGCGCGTTGGCGCGTTCGGCTTAGTTTCAAAGCTACTGACTCGCCCAGACAATGCGCGCAAGCCAAAGCACCTCGGACATGGGCAGTGTGCGATCGCGGTGCTCGGCATTGAGCGATTTGAGCTCGACTGATTTCGCAGTCTTGCGTTTGAGCTCCTTGACCATCACTTCGCCATCCTTGGTCTTCACCACAACCCGATCACCTTTTCGAACCGTCGCGGTGGGCGAAACGATGATCACATCGCCGTTGCGATAGGCCGGCTTCATCGAGTCTCCGGAGATTTCCAGTGCGTAGGCGTGCTCGTCGTTCACGGCGGGAAAAGCGATGTCCTCCCAGCCCTTGCCGACAGGGAAGCCGCCATCGTCGAAAAAGCCGCCAGCCCCCGCTTGCGCAAGACCGATCAGCGGCACGTTATGCATTGACGCCTTGCCGCCGTCGGTGATCAGGGTAACGAAAGTATCAAACTTTGTGCTCGTAGCCTGGAGCGCCTTGGCTACAGATTCCGTGGAAGGCCACCGCGGCCGTCCTTCCGGTGTCACGCGCTTGGACTTGTTGAACGTCGTTGGATCGAGCCCTGCTTTCCTGGCGAGGCCGGACGGCGTGAGCTTGGCGCGCGCCGCCAGCCGGTCGATGGCTGTCCAGATCTGGTTGTGTGTCAACATGGCCATGGACGCAGGTATCCGCATGCAACCGTGACGGCGAGGATAGGAATTATAACCTTGAGTCGCCCCCCCACCGCAACAGTTTCCTTCGGCGCCAGCCTTGAGTAAGCCTTGCTCTGGCCTATAGGATTCGCTCGTAGCTGGTTCGGAGGCTTGCCGTTTGATCGGTATTTTCGACCGCCTGTCTCGCCCATTTCTGCGCGCTCTCGACCCGGAAGACGCGCACAGGCTTGCGATCAAGGCGCTGCGGTTCATGCCTCTGGCCAAGGCGGCGGCCGATGGCGAGGAACTCGCTGTGCGAGCCTTCGGACTCAAATTTCCCAATCCGCTCGGTCTGGCTGCCGGCTTCGACAAGAACGCGGAGGCAGTGGATGGTCTGCTGCGCCTTGGCTTTGGGTTTGTCGAGGTGGGCACAATCACGCCACGGCCTCAGGCGGGTAATCCCAGGCCGCGCATTTTCCGGCTCGAAAGCGACCAGGCGGTCATCAATCGTCTCGGCTTTAACAACGAGGGTGCTCCGGCGGTTCATATCCGGCTTGCGGCTCGCCGCAATGCTGGCGGAATTGTCGGGGTGAACATAGGCGCCAATCGCGACTCGACTGATCGCGTCGAGGACTATACGCGGCTGATCGAAACTTATTCCGCTGTCGCCAGCTACTTCACTGTCAACGTGTCCTCTCCCAACACGCCGGGCCTGCGCGATCTGCAGCAGGCAAAAGTGCTGGACGATCTCCTTGCCCGGGTGATTGAGGCACGCGAAAGGGTGCGCACACGCGCAGGCCTGAAGCCCGTGCTGCTCAAGATCGCGCCTGATCTCACGCTGCCCGAACTTGACGATGTCGTCGGCGTTGCACGAAAGCGGCGCGTTGACGGGATGATCGTCGGAAACACCTCCATCTCGCGACCCGGCTCGTTGCGCGATCGTGACACGGCGCGCGAGCAGGGCGGCTTGTCAGGCCGGCCGCTTTTCAGGCTTGCAACCCGCATGTTGGCGGAAACTTTCGTGCGCACCGAGGGCGCGTTCCCGCTGGTCGGCGTGGGCGGCATCGACTCCGGCTCGACCGCGATCGCCAAGATCAAAGCAGGCGCCACACTTCTGCAGCTTTACACGGCGCTGGTCTATCGCGGCGTCGGCCTCGTGACAGAGATCAAGACGGACCTTGCGGCTGCGCTTAAACGCGGCCACCGCAATTCACTAGCATCGATGGTCGGAAGCGATGCCGCCACGATCACTGCGGAAAGCTGGCCGGGCTAAGGTTTCCGTTCGTCCCCGCGAAAGCGGGGACCCAACGCTGTCCGCGTGGTTGCTGGATTCCCGGTTACGCGGGATGAACGGCGTTCACCGCCCGCGCGGGGCGTTGACCAGACGCATGATGATCCATACCGGGATGACGATCACCGCTCCGAGCAGGAAATAACGCCACACCCAACGAACCGCATCGAACCCCATGTTCCAGATCGAACGGATCAGCCGCTCGATGCTGTGGAAGATGTCGAATGGATCGAGGCCAAGCGCCGAAAGGATCACGCCAACCAGGACCGACACCAAAATCAGGCGCATCAACACGCCCAAAGGTGATCCGCCCGCCCAACGCGCAACCTGATTGTCAGCCATGGGTGCCTCCGTTCGCGACCACTGTAGCATGCTCACGGCGCGCCAACATGTTCTGGAGCGTTTCCAACCGATCGGCTTCGCCAGGGGGCTTGTCCCAGCGCAGCCGATTAATTCGCGGGAAGCGCATCGCAATACCGGACTTATGACGTGTCGAGCGTTGCAATCCCTCGAATGCCACTTCCAGCACGAGTCCACGATTAGGTTCGTGCGCGACCTCGCGGACCGGGCCGAAACGATCGACGGTATTCCGGCGCACAAATCGGTCGATCTGGATCAATTCTTCGTCGGTAAATCCGAAATAGGCTTTTCCGACGGGCACAAGCTCCTCGCCGTTGTCGCCCCTATTCCAGACTCCGAATGTGTAGTCGGAATAATAAGACGAGCGCTTGCCGTGCCCACGCTGCGCATACATGAGGACTGCATCAATAAGCATCGGGTCGCGCTTCCACTTCCACCAAAGTCCTTTCGGTCGACCGGGCACATACGGTGCATCGCGGCGCTTGAGCATGACCCCTTCGACGGCGCCGGCATCCTGACCTGCGCCTGCGGTCGCGGGATCGGCACGCGCCGCGGCCAGATCGTCCCAGGTCCTGAACGGTATCAGCGGTGAAACATCGATCCGTGGGTCGTGCAGCTTCGCCACCAGCTTTTCCAGCCGTTCGCGACGCTCGGCAAGTGGAAGGCCGCGCAGGTCTTGATCGCCCTCGGCCAGCAGATCGTAGGCACGCAGGTGCGCGGGAAATTCCGCCAGCAACTTCGGCGTCACCGCCTTGCGATTCAGGCGCTGCTGCAAGACATTGAATGATTGCACGCGATGGTCGCGCATGATGAGCAATTCACCATCGATTGCGCAGGGTAGGCAAAGCGCTTCGAGCAGATCGGGAAAGCTCTTCGAAATTTCCTCGCCGGTGCGTGAATAAAGTCGTGTCACCAATCCACCGTGGTCGGAGCCTCCCGCTACTGCTTGCACGCGAATACCGTCCCATTTCCATTCGGCCATGAAATCGGTCGAGGGAAGAGCGGCGAGATCGGGTTCTTCCGCGGCGTGCGCAAGCATCGGCGGGCGAAAAGGCGCCGGATCGCGCGCCGAAGGCTTGTCGGCGCGCCCTTCGAGCCAGGCGAACAGGTCTGGATAGGGCGGAGCAAGTCCCGGCCACAAAATTTCGATTTCATCAACGGAGTTGTCCCCGATCGATGCAGCGGCCGTCTTGGCGAGGCGCGCCGAAACGCCGATGCGCAAGCCGCCGGTGACGAGCTTCAACAGAGCCCAACGTCCCGTCTCATCGAGTCCATCCAGCCAACGGGCAATCTGGGCAGGCAAGTGGGACTTGCCGAGCGTCGAAAGCGTTTCAACGACTTCAGATAGTGATGGCGCTGAGCTCGGTTGCTTGCCTGGATGAGCCGGCCACATCAGCGCCACGGTTTCCGACAAATCGCCAACGTAGTCGTGCGAAAGCGCAAAAAGCACAGGATCGGTGCGCTCCCCGATCAGCCCACGAATCATTCCGGGTTTTGCGTGCTTGAAGGTCAACGCACCGGTGAGCGCAGCGAGAGCCCAGCCGCGCTCGGGATCCGGCGTCCCACGCAGGTAATCGCTGATCAATCGCAATTTGGCATTGCGAGCGGGCTCGTACGCGAGCCGATCGAGCAGCTCGGCGAAGCGATTCATGCCTCAGCCTCGCTGCCAGGCTCGTTGTCCTCCTCATCGCCGTAGCCAACAATGTCCAATGGCCGCGCGTTCAGGCCGTTTGTCTGGCACCAATGCACCAACGCATCTTCCTGCCCATGCGTCACCCACACTTCGGAGGCGCCTGTTGCCGCAATGGCCGCAGTGAGGCCGTCCCAGTCGGCGTGGTCGGAAATCACAAGCGGCAGCGTGACGCCTCGCTGTCGCGCACGCGCGCGAACGCGCATCCATCCGGAGGCGAAGGCCGCAACCGGGTCCGGAAAGCGCCGCGACCACAGGTCACCGAGGGCGCTGGGCGGGCAGATGATGATACGTCCGGCGAGCTCGGCCTTATTGGCGTCGCGCGCCAGCTCGACTTGACCGAGATCGATCCCGCGACCTTGATAGTAGCGGGTGGTCGATTCAATCGCGCCGTGGATCAAAATCGGCTTGTCGTAACCGGCCGCTCGAAGCATCGCCATAACACGTTGCGCCTTGCCGAGCGTGTAGGCTGCCACCAGATGTGCGCGCTCGGGGAAAAGTCTGACCGATTGCAGGAGCTTGGCGATCTCGCCCGCCGCATCATGGTGGCGAAATACCGGCAGACCGAAGGTCGCCTCGGTGATAAAGACATCGCAGTTCAGCGGTTCAAATGGCGTGCAGGTCGGATCGGGGACGTCCTTGTAATCGCCCGAAGCGACGACACGCAGCCCATTACATTCCACCCGGATCTGCGCAGAGCCGAGCACATGACCGGCCGGATGAAAGCTGACCCGCGCGCCGTCCAGCTTGAGGGTTTCGCCATAGCCGATCGCCTGCGCGCTGCCGGCGAAATTGTCGCCGTAGCGGATGCGCATGACGTCGAGAGTTTCCTGCGTGGCCAGCACCGCGCCATGACCGGCGCGCGCGTGGTCGGAGTGGCCATGCGTGATCAGGGCCTTTTCGACCGGGCGCGTCGGATCGATATGGAAGCCGCCGGGCCTGCAGCAGACGCCGGATGGCGTCGGAACCAGGATATCTTCGGGACGCATCGTGCTTAGATAGTCATTGCACGCCAAGACGACAAAGAATTGAAAGAATGACCACTCCGATTTTCCTCTCATCCGGTGATGTCATTGCCGACCGCCGTTTCGAATGGGCGCGCGACCGGCAATCCAAAGGCGATCTTACCGGAGCCGCCGACCTCATGATGCAGGCGATCGAG
>DAISKM010000028.1:0-3556 GCA_036820945.1 Pseudolabrys sp. | reverse complement strand
GGTACCTGCTTATGCGCCGGCCTGGTTCGTGCTTGGCGAACTGCGTGAAATGCTCGGTGATCGTTCCGGTGCGATCGCGGCTTTCGAGCAGGCCAGGATCGCCGATCCGGACGACCGCCACGGCGCCGCGCTTCGACTTGTGCGCCTCGGCGGAGGTTCCGGACGCGCGAAAACGGAAGGCTACCTTCGAGCATTATTCGACGGCTATGCGCCGCAATTCGATCATGCCCTGACCAGTGGCTTGAATTACCGTGCGCCTGGACTTCTCTTCCGCGCCGTTGAGACGGCGCATGCGGACAAACGGATGAAGTTCGGCTCCGTGCTTGATCTCGGTTGCGGCACGGGCCTGGCCGCTTTGCCGTTCCGCCCGGTCAGCGATTGGCTGGTCGGCGTTGATCTCTCGCGCGGCATGCTGGCGCAAGCGCGTGCAAAGGGCCTCTACGACCGGCTTGTCGAAAATGAGATTCTGGATTTTCTCGCCAGGGAGACCGAGGCAGGCGCGCGCTATCATCTTGTGATCGCCGCCGACGTATTCATGTACTTCGATGATCTCGCGCCGTTGCTTTCGGCCGTGGCACAGGTGTCGGCCCCGGAAGGCCATGTTGCTTTCAGTGTCGAGACACATGAGGGGGATGGCATCACGTTGCGTGAGACGCTGCGCTATGCTCACGGCAAAGCGCACGTTGAGGCGTCGTTGGCCAGCGCCGGCTTGAAATCAATCAGCGTTGATTGTGCTTCCACTCGCACCGAAAAAGGATTTCCGGTGCCCGGACTGATCGTGGTCGCCGGAAGCTGATCATGGAACCGGCGCGCGATCTTTTCGACACCAGACCTCGATTGCCCGATGTCTTCGAGCGCTGGTTCGCTGGTCGCGGCTGGCATCCGCGCGCGCATCAGCTCGAACTCCTGTCCCGGGTCAAGGCGGGACGATCCGCATTGCTGATTGCGCCGACCGGAGGCGGGAAAACCCTGGCCGGCTTTCTGCCGACGCTGGTTGAGCTGAACGAGCGTGGCATTCGTCCGAGAAATTTGAAACCGGCGGGCCGCACGGTTGTCCGCTGGCAGGGCCTGCATACGCTGTACATCTCGCCGCTAAAGGCGCTTGCCGTCGATATCGCGCGCAATCTCGAAATCCCGGTGCGTGAGATGGGCTTGCCGGTTCGGCTTGAGACAAGGACCGGCGACACACCTGTATCCAAACGGCAACGACAGCGCCGCGATCCGCCCGACATCTTGTTGACTACGCCCGAGCAGCTGGCGCTGCTGCTGGCAAGTGCGGATGCGCCTTTTATATTCGGCACGCTCAAGCGCGTGGTTCTGGACGAGCTGCATTCGCTCGTTACCTCGAAGCGCGGTGATCTGCTCTCGCTGGGATTGGCTCGTCTGTTCGCGCTCGCACCCGGCCTCACAACGATTGGACTATCAGCGACCGTCGCCGAACCCGATGAGTTGTGCCGTTTCCTTGTGCCGCAACCGCTGCGAGGAGAGGCGCGCGCCGATCTCGTCGTGGCCGAAGCCGGGGCACAGCCGATCGTCGCAATGCTCGACACCCGGGAGCATCTGCCCTGGGCAGGCCATTCTGCACGCCACGCGCTTGGGGAGATTTACGCCCATATCAAGACTCACAAGACGACCCTGGTGTTCGTAAACACCCGCAGCCAGGCAGAATTTCTTTTCCAGGAATTATGGAGAGCGAACGACGACAATCTCGCAATCGCCCTGCATCATGGCTCGCTCGATGTGGCGCAGCGACGTCGCGTCGAAGATGCCATGGCCGAAGGAAAGCTGCGCGCGGTCGTGTGTACGTCATCTCTCGATCTTGGCGTCGACTGGGGCGATGTCGACCTGGTGATAAACGTCGGCGCGCCGAAGGGCTGCTCGCGCCTGCTTCAGCGTATCGGACGCTCCAATCACCGACTGGACGAGCCGTCAGAAGCTGTGCTGGTGCCGGCAAATCGCTTCGAGGTGCTGGAGTGCCGCGTTGCAATCGACGCCGTGGCAGAGAATGCACAGGACACGCCGCCGCCGCGCACCGGTGCGCTCGATGTGCTGGCGCAGCACGTTCTGGGCCGCGCTTGCGGCGAGCCTTTCCTGGCGGATGAATTGTATGCCGAAGTCCGCGCCGCAGCGCCCTATGGTTTGTTGAGTCGCACCGACTTCGACGCGGTCGTCGATTTCGTCGCCACCGGCGGCTATGCTCTGAAGGCTTACGAGCGGTTTGCTAAGATCAGGCAGGGCAAAGATGGCCGTTGGCGGATTACGCATCCGCGCGTCGCCCAGCGCTATCGAATGAACGTAGGCACTATTGTCGAGGCCGATATGATCAAGGTGCGGCTGGTGCGTTCCAGCCGCAGCGGCAAAGTTGTTCCACGCGGCGGGCGGCTTCTGGGCGAGGTCGAGGAATACTTCATCGAGACGCTGAAGGTCGGCGACACATTCGTGTTTGCAGGCGAAATTCTCAGATACGAGGCGCTGGTCGAAGACGAGGTCTATGTCTCGCGTTCGGACGCTACCGACCCCAAAGTGCCTGCCTATGAGGGCGGCAAGTTTCCGCTCTCGACTTATCTTGCGGCGCGGGTGCGAGCGCTGCTGGCAAAGCCGGACGCATGGCGTGCCCTGCCGGAACAGGTGCGCGAGTGGCTGGAAATCCAGCAATGGCGCTCGGTGTTGCCCAAGGCCGGCGATTTGTTGGTCGAGACCTTTCCGCGCGCTGCCAAATATTATTTGGTTTGCTACCCATTCGAAGGACGGCTGGCGCACCAGACGCTCGGCATGCTGCTGACCCGTCGCCTCGAACGCGTGCGGCTGAGGCCGCTTGGTTTCGTCGCCAACGAGTATGCGCTCGCGGTGTGGGGGCTTGGCGATGTCGCCTTGCGCATCGCGCGGGGGGATCTTTCGCTAGCCCAGCTGTTCGATGAGGACATGCTCGGGGACGACCTGGAGGCCTGGCTCGCGGAAACGGCGCTCATGAAGCGCACGTTTCGCAATTGCGCCATCATCGCCGGCTTGATCGAGAAACGGTTTCCCGGAGAAGAAAAGTCGCGCCGTCAGCTCACGATCTCCACCGACCTTGTCTACGACGTGCTGCGCAAGCATCAGCCCGACCATGTCCTGTTGCGCGCGGCGCGCGCCGATGCTGCGACCGGCTTGCTCGATATCCAGCGCCTTGGTGAAATGCTCTCGCGCGTCAGGGGGCGAATCGTTCATAAAGCGCTGGACCATGTTTCTCCGCTCTCGGTTCCCGTGTTGCTCGAAATCGGGCGGGAAACGGTCTATGGCGAGGCTTCGGACACCCTTTTGGCCGAGGCTGCCGATCAGCTGATCAAGGAAGCCATGAGTTGAGCCAAGCGGCGCGAAATCTGGCGGAAAGCGAGGGCAATCTCATCGTTCTTGCCGGCGTGCCGCTGCTCGCCGATCCGCGGGGCGCGCTTTACTGGCACGAACACGGCCTGCTGGTTGTCGCTGACCTGCACCTGGAAAAAGGCTCGAGCTTTGCTGCCCGCGGGCAGCTGCTTCCGCCTTACGATACCGCGACCACGCTGGCGCGGGTGTCACA
>DAISKM010000027.1:9206-15421 GCA_036820945.1 Pseudolabrys sp. | reverse complement strand
GCGCATCGGCCAGTCGGCCTTCCAGACCAGCTTGCCCTCGTTCTGCGTGGCGAGATAGAACTCGAGATCGCCATATTCCTTGGCATCGGGGGGCAGCTCATCGGCGCGAATGTTGACCTGACACCACTGGAAGCGCTGTCGAATATCCCAAATCGCCAGAAGGTTCGTGCGCCAGGTCGGGAAATGATCGTACTGGCCTTTCGGCTCACCGAGCCACTGTCCGCGGATCCAATGGTTAGCAGATTTTCCGTGGCAATCGGTGCAGGCCATGTTGAGCTGGCCGACCTTGCGCGTGCTCAACTCCTTGCCGCGCTCGATCGCGGCCTTCGCTTCGGCGCTTGTCGTATCGATCGTGATTGGCGCGCCGTTGGCGAGAAAGTGCAAGTAAGCTGACATGGCGCGGTTTTCGTCGGTCTCCATCAGCCAGACTTGACCCGTCGTGGCCTTGGCATGCCGCGTCACAAATTCCTCGACGCCCAGGACCTTGTTGAGCCGCGGTTCCCATTTCGGCATCGAAGCGGCCCAAGTCTTGAAAGCGGTCTTGGGCTCACTATGGCAGCTGTTGCATGAAAAGCCGACCGAACCTTTTTGCCTCCAGAGTTCCTGCGCTTTGTCCACGGCCCACATGGCAGGATTTTCAATCGGATCGAGATTGTCGCGCTTCTCCACCGGAGGCGGCCGTTTGGTGGGGTCGTCGAGCTCGGTCTTGAAGCTGGCGGACGACTTCAGCGTTTTCAGGAACGCGACAATGTCGTTGATCTCCTGTTCATCAAAGAATCCGTGACTGCCCCAGGGGGGCATCACCGTCTCAGGATTATAGACCCGCCCATCATAGACATAATTGAACAGCCACTCGTCTTCCCGCCCGGCATTTCCGATTTCGGATAGGTCGGGACCGACATTGCCGGGCAGGTTGGCGCCGCCGGCTGGACCCATGACGTGGCAGGCAAGGCACGAGCCGCCGCGATTGCGATCGGCGACCATCTCGGCCCCTTTCTTTGCATCGCCTGTAATCGGACCGGTGATCTTGCGCGGCTCCTTCGGAGCGGGAGGCGTCGCCAGATTGCCGATTGTGTTGTATTTCGAATAATCGCGCGTCGGCCATCCGGCATAGCGCTTCCACGGTCTTTCCGACGCATCTTCCTTCAGCTCAAGCGGCGCCTCCCTTTTCGTTGCCTGTGCATGAACGCTGGATTCCCCTGCAACGAAAACACCGGCAGCCAAAGCAACGACTATTGCCGCGCCCGCTGCCAGAATTCCTCCGCGCGCCATTCGATCCTCCCGCCCAATTGTTATTTGCCGCCCGGCGCTTCTGCCCGGACGGAATCAAGCTCAGCTCACGGTGACCTTTTCTTCGGCCGTGGTCACGGTCCCGTCGTCATCAGTCCAGGTGAACTTGAACGTCCCGCTCTCTTCGATTTTGGCGTGAAATTGCATGTAAGGATTTGCGGCAATCGCTGGTTCCATATTGACCGAGAACACAGGCTTGCCATTAAACTCGCAGGCAAACTTATTGATGATCTTGCGCGGGATGGTTTTGCCATCCTTGTCCTTTCGCTGGCCCGACTCCATCAGGTGCGGCAGCAGCGTCTTGATTTCAATGACCTCGCCCTTCTTGAGGTCGGAGGGAAGCTTGAGCCTCGGCTTTTCCGCCATGATGGTCTCACGATATCATTGTTGGATCAGCCGCCGCAGCCGCCGATGGTGACCTTCACCAGCTTCTGATTGGTGAAGAACTCACCCTTGCTGGTTTTTGCAACCGCAATGATGTTCTGCGTGGCAGCGAGCCGGATGCGGGTTGAAGCAATCGCCTTGCCCGATAGCGGGGAGAAATGAAAAGTAGCAACGCCCGGGTTGGGATTCCCGTCAGCGACGACGATGATCTCGCTCACGTAATTGTCGGCCGTCATCGGAGCATCGACCGCCACCGAGAGTGGAACGGTGTTGCCGTTCTCGGCGATCTCGGGCAACTCGATCGAAATCTTGCCACTCGCGGGCGTCTTGCCTCCGGTAAATTGATTGATCATGTCAGCTGCTTCCTTGGCCGCAGCCAAGGCGCGGTCTTCCAAGCCAATCAACGTGAGCGCCGCTCCCGAGGCGCCCAGCGCCAAGGCATCGCGACGGGACAATTGGTGCATGAACCCTTCCTCCAGGACGTTCGTACTTAGCCCTTCGCGTGAAGATAGCTTTGCTACGCTGGCCGATCAAATCATATTCGCAAAAGGGAATATTCGGGCTCAGCTTTCCTCAGCTTGGCATCGCCTTCAGGTAGTCGCGAAAGCTTTTGCTCTCATAGGCTTTCTCGCGCACGTAGCGAAACATCGCAAGGAAATCGTCCGGGCGCATATAGCCGGGGGAGCGGGCGACTTCGCGTTTCGCCGGCGGCACGCTTTTCAGCGGCGCGGCCGCCTCCGCGAAGAACTGAAACGTAGGCGTAAAGCGCACGCCATATTTTGCAGCCAATTCCTTTTGCGACAGCTCGGCCCCGTCAAAATCGGTGACCTTGCGCGATCCAATGATATTGAGCTGCAGCACTTCAAAGTTGGCCTTTACATAATCCGATATTCGCGGTTGCGCGAAATTGACCAGGTGCGTTTCCTTGCAATATGGACAGCCTCTCAGCTCCCACATGATCACAAAGCGCTTACCCTCCTTGCGCGCTCCCTCAAGATCCTCGGCAAGGTCAAGAAAGCTTTCCAGAAACCAAGGCTGCTTGTAGAGCCCATCGTCGGTCAGAATCGGCTGCTCCGAGCGCGCGCGGAAGGCCATCAGCGCACCGGATGCTACAATTCCAGCCAGCAGGTTACGCCTGACAATCATGGGCACTTCTCATAAACCACGCGGCCAGCTTGATCCCGCTGACCGCAAGAACATGGCTATATCTAGGAACCTATGTGCGCCAAAATATCGTTGATGTCGATGACCTGCATTGCTCGTGTCGCATGCCTCGTTCTGATCCTGCTGGGCGGCACATTGACCGCCCAAGGCGGCGCACTCGATGACTTTAATGCTGCAGTGGAAGCGGCGAGCGCCCACAACCGGGTCGCCATCGGCTATCTGCGCACCGGCAATGCCGACCTCGCTTCGCTTGAAATAGATCGGTTGCGCGACAGCTGGATCCAGCTCACCGAGCGGTTTTCGGGCAAGCGACCAAGCGCGTTTGAAGGCAATGCGCTTTACGGCAAGCTGTTCACTGCCGTCAGCGCACGGCTTGTCGGCGCCGACATCATGCTCAAGACCGGACGGCTCGATGCCGCCCGCGACGCACTCGATGCCATCCGGAGTGACCTCTATGAGCTGCGCAAGGCGAGCGGCGTCGTCGTGCTGGCCGATTGCATCCGCGACGCCAACGCGATGATGGATGCACTCATGGTCTACAATGACCGCGCGCTCGATTGGGACAATTTGGAAACACGCTCTTCCCTCGCCCTGAAGGCCGTGAACTACGCCGCCGGACTTGACCGGTGCGACGGAATAGCGAGCGGAGCCGTACGCGTTGCCCCCGAGTTTCGCCGACTCATCGATGGTGCCAAGGCAAGTCTGGAGCTTATACCGAAAGCGATTGCTGGCCGCGATGCCGATCTGTTGCATCGCATCCTCATCGAACTTAGGTCATTCGATAATCTCTTGGCGTTCCGCTACGGCTGACGTCCTTCGTTCTGTTGCGTCGACATGCCTCGCTTCTGTGATATAAATCGCCCATCTTCGCGTTGACGAAGTATTCTCTGTTTGAGCGAGAGAAGAAGTTGGTCTGCGCTTGGCAAATCTGGAAATTTTTTTCTCGATGCGTCGCGTCCGGCGCAATATTCGTCGCTATTGCGATTGCAAAAGCTGGCGCGGCCGAACTTGTGCTGTTCGAACAGGCGGGCTGCGGATGGTGCGAGACCTTTGATCGCGAAATCGCGTCCGTCTACCCCAAAACAGCGGAGGGCCAGCGCGCACCCCTTCGCCGGGTCAATATCGACCGCTCTGTACCTCCGGATCTTTCCTTCATCCAGGTTGAACGGCTCGCGCCGCTATTCGTGTTGGTCAACAATGGCGAGGAAATTGGCCGCATCCGCGGCTATCCAGGCGAGGATCACTTCTGGGGTTTGCTCTCGGTACTGATCAAGAAGCTTGATGCCGCAGCAACAGGTGAACAAGGACAGCAAAAATCGTTGCGCCCGGATGGTTGATCATCGGCATCCGGAGAGCGCGTGAATTATTGTGGTGAGTCTATGGAATTGCATCGCCTTGAAGGCCGAATACAGTCAAGTGAACTCGACCGCATGGTCGAAAACGCCCAGCGCGCCAGCGATTTTCTAAAGGCACTCGCGCACGAAAGCCGGCTGATGATCCTCTGCATCCTTGCCGAGGGCGAGAAATCAGTAAGCGAGCTGGAAGATCTGTTGAACCTGCGGCAACCCACCGTATCCCAGCAACTGGCCCGCCTCCGAGCGGATGGTCTGGTGTCAACGCGGCGCAACGGCAAGACGATCTATTACAATCTGGCGAGCGAGGAGGCCCGCATCGTTATCGGTGCAATGTACGACGTGTTCTGCCGAAAGGCGCGCCGCTAGCCGGGTCTACGGCGATGGAAGGAGCGCGCCTGTCTTGCCTGTTGCCCAATAGACGAGCAAGCCGATCCATTCGCGAGCGGCAGAATCAAATCGCCCCAGCGCGTCACCAAACGCCCGGGGCGCCCCGAGCTCCGCATGCGGCCCCGTGCGCCAGCCCACCGGATAAGCCTCGACGGGAAACCCAACTCGCCGGAAAGCGCCGACTGCGCGCGGCATGTGCTGTGCCGAGGTTACGAGGAGCCAGCGCTCGTCCGCTCTCGGGTTCGCAAGCGCTTTTGTGAAAACGGCATTTTCGGCGGTGTTGCGGGAACGCGGCTCCAACAGGATGCGACCGCGCGGCAAGCCGAGACTATCAAGCATCTGATAGACGAACTCCGCTTCAGGCGGCTGATTACCGAGCAGGCTCGAATCGCCGCCGGAATATATTATCCGCGCATCCGGATACGTGCGCGCAAGCTTCCCCAAGGCAACGACACGGTTGCCGTCACCGCCGATTACAGGTTCGCCAAACTCACGCGACAACCGGGACTCGAGCGCGCCGCCCAATACGACAATGCCGTCCGGCGCGCCGCGATTTGAATTCCATGGTGGGAAACGGCTCTCAAGGGCGTGGATCAGCGCATGACCGGTTGGCCACCAGCCCGCAATAGCAAGCAAGATAATGCTTGCCAGTAACAGACCTGTGCCGGCTCGCTTTTTATCAATCGCCAGCAGCACGGCACCTACAACAGCGAGTACGATCAGGATATTGGAAGGCAACAACAGAAACACAACGCTCTTGGAGAGCAGAAAGAACATCAGCGCGTCTTCTTCCAGGTCTCGTATCGCTTCTTATTTTCTTCGTTGGGCGGATAGAGGCCGGGCAGCTTCTCTCCCTTCTGCACCTCCTGAACCAACCAGCTCTCCAGTAGTTCGTGCTCGGCGCCTTCATGGGCGACGAAATCCACGAGATCCTTTGGGATCACCACCGCGCCGTCATCGTCCGCAACGATGATGTCCTCGGGAAAAATCGCACAGCCGCCACAACCGATCGGCTCGTTCCAGCCCACGAACGTCAGCTGGTTGACGGAAGCTGGTGCTGCGACACCCGCACACCAGACAGGTAAGCCCGTCGCCAGCACGCCGTGCTTGTCTCGCATGACGCCATCGGTAACAAGCGCGGTCACCCCGCGCTTGACCATGCGCATGCACAAGATGTCGCCGAAAATTCCCGCGCCGGTGATACCCATCGCGTCCGCCACTACCACGCAATTCTCGGGCATGGCCTCGATCGCCCCGCGGGTCGAAATCGGCCTCGACCAGCTCTCGGGCGTCGCAAGATCTTCGCGGACAGGAACGAAGCGCAGGGTGAAAGCAGGCCCCACCGCGCGCTTGCCGGAAAAGCCAAACGGCATCGCTCCATCCATCCACGAACGGCGAATGCCCTTCTTCAGCAGCATTGTTGTGATGGTGCCGGTGGTCACATTGCGCAGGATCTCGAGCGCCGAACTCATGTTGGCCTCACGCAGCTTTCAACCCGAGCCGCTCGTCGCGGCGGCGTAGATATGAAACGAAGGGCACGGCGAGCAGAACCATCCAGAGCTTGCCGATAATCTGGCCGATCAAGAATTCCAGCGACCCGAACGCGAGCCAAAGAAATACAATGGAATCGACGAC
>DAISKM010000027.1:0-9196 GCA_036820945.1 Pseudolabrys sp. | reverse complement strand
AACAGCAAAGTCGGCGAATTCCGACAGCAGGAACGCTGCCGCCGAAGCAATCACAAGGGATGGCGGCGCCAAACCGGCCGAAATAGCCGCGCCAGCGACGATCGCGGCAATGCCAAATTCGACACCCAGCCGCCGTTGTACCAGGTCGCGCAACACCAGCGCTGCGCCGACCATGAGCACACCGGATGGTGCCATGATGCCGGGCGCCACCGGCACGAGACAGGGACCGTGGGGAACGCAGACGGTGCCCACATGCCCGATCATCCAGTTGGCAGCGGGAATAGTCAGACAAAACAGCACAAGAAAAATGCCGCCCTCGATGCTTCTGCGCTTCTCGTTATCCATCACATCTTCCGTGCGATAAATTTTGCAAATCCTTCTGCCCGGAGCCGACAGGCCGGGCAAGTTCCGCACCCGTAGCCCCAGTCGTGCCGGTGAGCGCGGTCGCCCAGGTAGCAGCTATGGCTGTCCTCGATGACGAGATCAAGGAATGCTTTGCCCCCGATCTGCTCGGCCATGGCGAAGGTGTCGGCCTTGTCGACCCACATCAGCGGGGTATGGATAGTCACGCGCTTGTCGAGGCCGAGCGACAACGCAACCTGGATAGCTTTAACAGTGTCATCGCGGCAGTCCGGATAGCCGGAATAGTCCGTCTCGCACATGCCAGCCACCAGATGGCGGGCTCCGCGCCGATATGCCAATGCCCCGGCAAAGCAAAAGAAAATCAAGTTGCGGCCCGGCACGAAAGTGGTGGGAAGACCGCTATCGGCAATCTCGATGGCAGTCTCGCGCGTAAGAGCGGTTTCCGAGACGGCCGCCAGGGCGTCGAGCCTGATCACATGGTCATCGCCCAGACGCTCGTTCCAGTCCGGGTTCAGGCCTGCTATCTTGTCGCGCAATCGCTCTCGCACGTTAAGCTCGATCGCGTGCCGCTGACTATAATCGAAGCCGACCGTCTCCACACGCGCAAAGCGCTCAAGGGCCCAGGCAAGGCAAACTGTCGAGTCTTGCCCGCCGGAAAAAAGGACCAGAGATGAATCGGCGGAGATGGTCACGGTCGATGCCTTAGCTTCAGTCCCAGCTTGGCGACCAGGTCCAGTCGACAATACGCCCGCCGCCCTGCGCCAGACCTCTGATCTCGCGCATCTCGGCGTCGCTCAATTCGAAATCGAATATGTCAAAATTTTCCTTGAGCCGCTCGACCCTGCTTGTACGCGGAATGACAACAATTCCCTGCTGAATGAGCCAGCGCAGGCAAACCTGCGCCGCGGTCTTGCCGTGGGCCGTGCCGATCCTTTCCAAAACTTTGTTGCCATGAGCGCCGCCGCGGGCGATCGGACTGTAGGCCACGACGGCCATCCCGTGCCTGCGGCATGCGCTGATGACCTTGTCCTGATCCAGGAAGGGGTGACATTCGATCTGATCGCAGACCAGAGGCTCGCTTGAAATCTTGTTGGCCTCATCAAGCAGCGCGACGGTGAAATTCGAAACCCCGATTTGACGCGTATAGCCCTCACGTTTCATCTTTGCCATGGCGCCGAGCGTTTCCACAAGTGGCACGCGCGGGTTCGGCCAATGGATCAGCAGCAGGTCGATCGCATCGAGGCGCAGCCTCGCCAGGCTTTCCTTCACCGAGCGCTCGAGATCGTGCGGTGCAAGCATTGTCGGCTGCACCTTAGTCGTCACCATGACTTCCGCCCGCAGTCCTGACGCGCGCACGCCCTCGCCAACCTCGCGCTCGTTGTCGTACATTTGCGCGGTGTCGATATGGCGATATCCGATACGAATGGCCTGCTCGGTCAGGCGCGCGCAGTCACGGCCGCGCAAGGCCCACGTGCCAAGCCCAAGGATCGGAATCTTGAAGCCCTTGGCTTCGACCGTGTGCATTGCTCTTTGACTTGCTTTCGCAATCATGGGCAGACCGCTCTCACGCCGCATCCCATTTCGGTGCATGTGGGGGATTTACGACGCGTATGTTGGCCGTGTTGAGTTTCTTGAGTTCGGCCATTTCGGCGTCAGAAAGGCTAAAGTCGAATACGTCGATATTCTGTTTCAGGTGTTCCGGGTTTGCCGTGCGTGGAATGGGGCAGACCCCCATCTGCACCAGATAGCGAAGCGACACCTGCGCGGCGGTTTTGCCGTGGGCCTTCCCGATGCGCTCCAGCGCGTCCGCCCCAGGGGCCTTGCCGCGCGCGATCGGGCAATACGCAACAACAGCCATACCGTGTTTCTCGCATGCGGCGAGCACCTTGTCCTGGTTGATAAAGGGGTGCATCTCGATCTGGTTGCACACCAAGGGCTCAGTCGTCACCGCCCAGGCTTCATCGAGCATCGTTGTGGTGAAATTGGCGACGCCGATATGCTTTGTCTTGCCTTCCTTTTTCGCTTTGCATAATGCGCCGACCGAAAGCTTGAGTGGAATGTCCGGATTGTTCCAATGGATCAGCAGAAGGTCCACATCGGGCAATTTCAGGTTGATCAGGCTTTGCTCCAGCACTTTGGCGAAGGCGTCAGGCGTCAGGTCGCCCTGGCGGACTTTTGTACAAATGAATACATCCTCCCGTTTCACGTCTGATTGCCGGAGCCCTTCTCCGTTTTCCTTTTCATTGGCATAGAACGCGGCGGTGTCGAGATGCCGATAGCCTAGCTGGAGCGCTGTTTTGACCGCCTGCACGCAGACATCGTCTTTCAGTGTCATGGTGCCCAGACCGATTTGCGGAATGCGGGCGCCATGGGCTTCAATCGCTTGCATCAGAATCTCCTTATTGGAACGGATCCGCGGGCGGGCGGTGGAGAATGCCCCGCTCTCATGGCTCTGCCAACTGGGGTTCCTTGATCCAGAAGTGCGGACCTCTCGTGCGACGAATGACCTCAGAAACATTTTCTCTGCTGGAGAGGGTCGCAATACTTTGACCTCCAGGCTCTTGGCCTCAGTTCTTACATTGGAATAATTCAAGAGTAAAAATAAGGACTTGCATCAATGCGTTTTAATGCTTTTGTGATGCCCGTTCACTATTGAGGAAACCGTATGCGTACCTTTCTTATTTTAGTCAGCACCGTCGCAGCCATGGTCCTCGCGCCGGCGAGCCTGCGCGCCCAGGATGTGACCATCACGATCAAGAACCATCGGTTCACGCCTTCCGAGGTCAAAGTGCCGGCAAACAAGCGGGTGCAGATTACAGTCGTCAATGACGACCCAACCCCGGAAGAATTCGAAAGTCATGAAATGAAGGTCGAGAAAGTGATACCGGGTAAGTCGAAGGGTGTTGTGCGCATCGGCCCACTAGCCCCCGGCCGCTATCCTTTCTTCGGCGAATTCAATCAGGCCACCGCCAAGGGCGTGGTGATCGCGGAATAACACATGCTCGGCGCAGCGATCATCGTATTTCGTGAAGTTATCGAAGCCGGCTTAATCGTCGGCATCGTTATGGCCGCAACGCGCGGCGTCGCAGGCCGCGGGCGATGGGTCAATATCGGCATCATCGCTGGCGTGCTTGGTGCCGCCGTTGTCGCCATGTTTGCGAACGTGATCTCCGAAGCGTTCCAGGGCGCCGGACAGGAACTGTTCAACGCCAGTGTGCTCGGCGCCGCCGTCATCATGCTGATGTGGCACAATGCCTGGATGGCGCGTCACGGCCGCGAGATCGCCGATGAAATGCGCCGGGTCGGGACGGCAGTCAGCGAGGGCGCCAAGCCACTCACGGCGCTGGCGGTGGTCGTCGGGCTTGCCGTGCTGCGCGAAGGCTCCGAGGTGGTGCTCTTTCTCTACGGGATCATGGTTTCGGGCACATCGGTCTCGTCAATGCTGGCTGGCAGCGCGCTCGGCATTGCGGCAGGTGCTGCATTCACGGCATTGACCTATTTTGGACTGCTCGCGATTCCGAACCGGTACATTTTCTCGGTCACGAGTTGGCTCATCGCTCTGCTCGCCGCCGGCATGGCGGCCCAAGCTGTGCACTTCCTCAACAACGCGGGCTGGCTGGTCGCGTTCGACCGCACCGTCTGGGATACGTCCTGGTTGTTGTCGGAAGGGAGCGTTCTCGGCCGCTTCTTCCACGCGCTGATCGGTTATACGGAGCGCCCGACCGAGATGCAGCTCATGGTTTATGCCGCGACGCTAATTGCGATGTTTGCGCTAATGCGAGTGGCGCGACCTGCGCCGCGCCCGCGTTTGCCCGCTGCCGCCGAGTAATTCAGCGCCGTCGTCCACCCAATGTGGCAAAGGCCACGTCCGGCGCCTGATCGATCAACTTGAGCAACGCACGCGCTGGTCCGCGCGGATGCCGCTTGCCCTGCTCCCAGTTGCGCACGGTCTCGATCGGCACTTCGATCTTCTCGGCAAAGGCGGCCTGCGTGAGACCGCACCGCCGCCTCACCTGACGCACGAATTGTGACGGATCACTGTGATCGATCGTCTTTTCGGTTCCATCGGGCAGAATTTCCACGATCCGCCCGTCCGCTTTCAGCCGCACCCGCATCATGGCCGAACTCCATCGCTGGCGGTGTCGGCCAATGCACTACCTGATTCGCGATCGAAAAAAGTTAATGCGGCTATCGGCCTATGCTGGCCGAGACTTTGCCCCAAGGTATCCAAGGGGGCGAGGCGCCGGCGGCCCAAAGAGCGCCACCCCGAACCAGCGCGCCAATCTCACGGCAAAGTCATTGATTGGGCAAAACAGGACAGCGAAAAAGATCACAACCGGCAAGGTAGCGAGCCCGACAATCCATCTTTGCTGCGTGGCCTCAAAGCCAAATGAAGCCAACAGGTCGAGGCCGCGGACCGAGAACGAATAGATCACGGCGGCCTGCACCAGATAGAGCGGAAAGGAAATCCAGCCAAGAAAATTGCCCAGCCGGTTCTCGAACAGGCGCTTGGCCGGCGCAAACATTGCGACGCCCGCCACAAGGCAGACGGGGGCGGCGACATATTTCAAAAGTAACCATGGTGCGGGGAGCAAGGTCAGGAGTAGTCCAGCCGCGCACAATGTTGCTCCCGCTATATTGCGGGATCTCGAGGTCTCGTCTTGTCGGAACACGTCCGCAATGAGAATTCCGGCGATGAACAACGAGAAAAATGGTTCGCAGAGGGCAAGCGCCACGAACAGGGTCGCCAGCATCCAGGTCCGCAGGCGCCACGAACGCACGACGGCTACGGTTGCGAACACCATGAACGATCCCAGAAATTCATAGAACATGGTCCACAGCGGCGGATCGTAATTTTCGACGTTTGACTGAAACAAAAACGCTCCGACAAGGGAGAATTCGAACAGTCCCGCGACACTCGGCGTGAACGTGCCAAAGATATCAAGTGGGTGCGGTCTTTCCGCGAAAGGCGGGATGATATTAAGCGCCAGCAGGAGATAGGTGATCGAGCAGATTGCAAAGATCGGAATGGCCAGCCTCACGTAACGGCCCGCTGCCATGCGCGCCAATCCCCTTTCATCGCCGGTCTGCAGGTAGCCGATCGACAACGAAAAACCGGAGATGACGAAGAAGAGGCAGACGGCAAATGTGCCGTTCATGAAAAAGATTCTGGCCCAGAAAAGTCGGTCGGCCATGAAGTCATTCGCCGGCAAGCCGTCGACGAAAACATGATGGAACAGCACGATGACGGCAGCCCACCCGCGCAGGCCGTCGAGGAATCCAAATCGCATCGGCCGCTGATCAGCAGGCATTCAAAAGCCGAAAATGTGGAGGCGCCGGCGATATCAAGCAGGCGCAAATACTCGCTCGCATGAAAGCCTACCCTTGCCGCCTTAATAGGAAGCTTTCGTCTAGCGATTCAAATTGCGGCCGAATGATTAACAATGCTTAAGAATTGGCGCGCGAGACTGACAATCGTCTCCAATTGGGTCAGCCATGCGGGCTGTTATAGCGACTTCTCGAAAATCTCCCGCCCGATCAGCATACGGCGAATTTCGCTCGTGCCTGCACCGATCTCGTAAAGCTTGGCATCGCGCAGCAGCCGTCCGGTAGGAAAGTCATTGATATATCCATTTCCCCCAAGACACTGGATCGCCTCCAGAGCCATCCAGGTCGCGCGCTCGGCTGCATAAAGGATCGCGCCGGCAGCATCCTCGCGCGTCGTACGCCCTTCGTCGCAGGCGCGGGCAACCGCATAGACGTAGGCCTTGGCGGAATTCATGGTCACGTACATGTCGGCGAGCTTGGCCTGGACGAGCTGAAAACGCCCAATCGGCTGCCCGAACTGCTTACGGTCGTGCACGTAAGGCACAACCACGTCCATACAGGCCTGCATGATGCCCAGCGGACCCGCCGCCAGCACCACGCGTTCGTAGTCGAGTCCGGACATCAGGACGTTCACGCCGTTGCCGACGGCGCCGAGGACGTTTTCTTCCGGCACTTCGCAGTCGGTGAACACCAGTTCGCTGGTGTCCGAGCCGCGCATGCCGAGCTTGTCGAGCTTCTGCGCCGTCGCGAATCCCTTGAAACCTTTTTCGATGATGAACGCGGTGATGCCCCGCGAGCCCGCGGTTTGATCCGTCTTGGCATAGACCACGAGGGTGTCTGCAACCGGCCCATTGGTGATCCACATCTTCGAGCCATTGAGCAGATAATGGTCACCCTTTTTTTGGGCTCGCGTTCGCATCGAAACCACATCCGAACCGGCACCGGGCTCCGACATCGCCAATGCGCCGACATGCTCGCCGGAAATCAGCCGAGGAAGGTACCTGCGCTTTTGCGCATCGCTGCCATTGCGGCGCAGCTGATTGACGCAAAGATTGGAATGCGCCCCGTAGGACAGGCCGACCGCAGCGCTTGCCCGCGAGATCTCCTCCATCGCGACGCAATGCTCGAGATAGCCGAGGCCCGAGCCGCCATATTCCTCTTCGACGGTGATCCCGTGCAGGCCCAGCGCCCCCATTTCCGGCCAAAGGTCCCTGGGAAAAACATTGTCGCGATCGATTGCGTCGGCGCGCGGCGCAATCCGGTCCTGAGCAAATCCGCTCACGGTCTTGCGCAACATGTCGACGTCGGGTCCCAGACCAAAATCGAAGCCCGTCCAGGCGTTTGGGATCATGCGCGGTCTCCACTCGAAGGCCGGACTTTATAATCTGGCTGTCACCCTGTCAGCGTCTCACCTGACGCTGCCAGAGGCTTGCCGTCCTGCCGTGTCTGGACCAGCAGCCTGTCGATGGCCTTGGCTGGAGCAGGCTTGGCAAACAGGAACCCCTGCATCTCGTCACAGCCGGCCAGCCGGAGCAGGACGCGCTGGTGCTCGGTTTCAACACCCTCCACCAGCACCGACAGGCCCAGCGCCCGCGCGAGGGCCACGATCGCCTGGATGATCACGCCCCCGTTGGAGGATCGGCCGAGCGCCGCGACGAAGCTCTTGTCGATCTTGAGCTTATCCAGCGGGAAACGCTGCAGATACCCAAGGTTGGAATAACCTGACCCGAAGTCGTCCAGGGCCACCCGCACGCCCAAATCATGCAGATCGTTGATGCGCCTGACCATCTCGTCCGGATTATCGATCAGCACACCCTCGGTGATTTCCAGGACAAGACGGGATGGTGCCACACCGCTTTCCGCCAAGGCCAAGCGAACCATGTCGACGATTGTGGAGTCGCGCACCTGCAGTGGCGACAAATTGACCGCAACATAGAGCTCGTCGGGCCAACGCCTGGCTTCCTCCAGTGTTCGGCGCAGAACAAAACCGCCGATGGTATCCATCAAGCCCATTTGCTCGGCCACCGGAATGAAGGTGGCCGGCGGAATTGCGCCCCGTGTTGCATGCGTCCAGCGCAGCAGAGCTTCGACGCCCACCATGCGCCCGCCCTGGGATGACACGATGGGCTGATAGTGCACGTCCAACTCATTGGCGCTGATTGCCCGTGGGAGCTCGCGGTGAATGAATTTTTGATCGCTCGAAATCGTGTCGATCGACAGATCGAACGTGACGATGGAGCCCGGCCCTTTTTTCGCGGCGGCGCGCAACGCAAGATTGGTGCGTCTGGTCAGTTCACCGCGGGTCGCCGCGTGGCGTGGCGCTTGGGCAAAGCCCGCATGTGCACTGACCCGCACGACATTATCGATCCAGTGCGGGCGCGAGATTGATTCGAGCACGGCTCGGGTAACGGCCTCAACGTTCACATCTGGCGCAGCCGTCAGAATTATAGCAAATGTATCGCCTGCGATCCGGCCGCAGGTGGCGTGGGAAGGCAGGACAGCCTTCAACCGCTTGGCCGCAGCGACGATGACTTCATCGCTCCCAAGAACACCGTGATGAGCGGTGACGTCTTCCATGCCATCAAGCTCAATGAGCGCGAAGGTTGTCCAGTTGCCATCGGCACGCTCCGCCAACGCGAGATCGAGCAATTCCAACGTCTTGGAATGGTTTGGCAATCCGGTCAGCTTGTCCTCATCGGCTGCGCGCGCGGCCTGCAAGTCTCTGACTGCCAGCTCGCGACTTGCGCGCTTGAGTTGCCAAAGCGACAGGCCGGCAAAGCCAAAGAGCACCACGGCAACGACGGCAAAAAATGACGCCAACCGCCCCATCACCCGCATCATAGGATGGGATTTGTCCCAGGTGAAAAAGCCGGCGATGCGGCCGTCAGCGTCAACGACGGATCGCACTTCCCGATCTCCGGCATCCGGATCACGCTCGAACTTGAGGTTTTTTACGCCGGAGATCCGCTCCGCAAGACGGACAAGGCGGGGATCGATTTCGCCTGATCGCCCGGATGGCGAACGAAATTCGGCGATCGCGCTGCGGAGCATCGCGTGTTGCTCGGCCGACAGCCGATCATCATTTTGACGAGCCAGGCTGAAGCCGATCGCAGCGCTGACCAGCATCGTCGCAATGGCAAGGACCGTGAAAACCAGAATCAGCCGCGATGCGGCCAAAATCCATCTGGTGGGATGATGCGCCGACCCAGCGAGATCCGGGGGAGCCAGCGTACGACGGCGCGCCCAGTCCGGGAGCCAGCGGCCAAGGGTCGAGCTCGCTGCAACAGCATTGACCTCGTGCACCGGGACGCTCCCAGCCTACGCGGCGGCAAACGCAGAAGGGTTACGGATTTCGCTTTAAACGTTGGTCAGCAAACAGGGTGAACAAATGGTAACCGGGGCGGTGCTTCTCACCGCAGGCCAAACCACAAGGTTGCAATGCTGAGAAATGCGAAAAAGCCGACCACGTCGGTCACCGTTGTGACAAACGGGCTGGAAGCCACGG
>DAISKM010000026.1:0-15906 GCA_036820945.1 Pseudolabrys sp. | reverse complement strand
GAATAAGTATAGTGGACCCGGGGCGTCGTCTTTGGCAGCGCCCCGGGTTCGATTGTAAAAACCGCAAGCCATCGGGTGATGCGAGATCACAGAGGAAACTCCGTGAGACCATTTAACTTTGCGCTCGCGATATTTGTCGCGGCAGCGCTTGCTATCGGCGTTGGTCGTGCGGTCGCGGACGGTTCTGGCGATCCGAAAGCGGTGAAAGAGGATAACGGCAAGTATTTTGACAAAGACGATACCCCGACTTTCAAAATTGAGAGCGATGGCACGGTGGATTGGTACACCTATTCCGGTTTCCGCCGTTACCATTCGGATTGCCACGTCTGTCACGGACCTGACGGGGAAGGCTCGACCTACGCGCCCGGGCTCAAGGACGCACTAAAATCGGTCAGCTATGGCGACTTCGTTGGGGCAATAGCAAGCGGGCGCAAAAACGTTAACACGGCAGCCGAGAAAGTGATGCCCGCATTTGGGACCAATCCGAATGTAATGTGTTATATCGACGATATTTATATCTACTTGCGTGCGCGCGCCAACGATGCCGTCCCACGTGGGCGCCCCGCGAAGCGTGCTGAGAAGCCGAAAGCGGCAGAAGAGGCCGAAGTTAAATGCCTGGGTCCTGCGCGCTGAGCGCAAATCGACACGGCGCATTCAAGCAGACGATCGTGAGTTGCGTGGCATGAAGCTTTGGACTCGTTTCGTAATTTGCGCAGGTCCGGCTGTATTCGCGGGCACCCTAGCAATCGCGCAAATGGCCCCGCCGGCAAACGCACCAGGCGCATCGCAATCTCAAGGTCCATTCGAGCTGGTCGATCCCAAAGTGTTTCGAGTATGTGCAGATCCACATAACCTGCCCTATTCGGACACTAATGGCGCCGGTTTTGAAAACAGGATTGCCGAATTATTCGCGAAAGAATTGGGCAAGGGCATATCTTTCACGTGGTTCCCAAACGCGCCAGGTTTTGTGAGCAGAACGCTGGTACTCTACAAGTGCGACATCATCATGGGCGTGCCCCAAGGCGATGACATCGTTCAGGTTACAAATCCATATTACCACACTGCGTATACGTTGGTTTTCAGCCCGGGTCGCGGGCTGGATGGGGTCGACACCCTCGCGGATCCGCGGCTCAAGGACAAACGAATTGGCGTGGTCGCCGGCACTCCGCCTGCAACCAATCTGGTACTCAACGGTCTCATTGAGAAAGCCAAACCTTATCCACTCGTAGTCGATACGCGGTATGATTCGTCCGCGGTTGCAATGGTCAATGACATACTCGATGGGACCATCGACGCCGGAGTGCTGTGGGGCCCGTTGGCGGGCTATTACGCGAAACAGTCAAAGGAACCGCTTACGATCGTGCCGCTGCTTAAAGAAACGAACGGGTCGCGCATGACGTTTCGCATCGGCATGGGCGTGCGTTACTCTGACCAGAATTGGAAGCGCCAGCTCAATCAACTCATTCGAGACAAACAGGCCGCTATCACTGCGATCCTTATGAGCTATGGCGTTCCGCTGCTCGATGAGAGCAACCATCTGATCGAACCGGCCCCAGTCACGAAATAGAGCGGGTGACGTTCACCGCGCCTGGTCGTTCGCCCCCGCGATCTGCGGAGGAGTCAGCCTAGCAAAATGCGCGGCGACTTTGTTCGCCAGCCAGGTCCAGGCTTCGATCTCGCGCGGCCCAGCAGTCTTTTCGACGGCAGTGTGGAGGTAGGCCAAATCGCGCTCGATTTTTTCGCGCGGGAGCAGGTGAAGGCGGCTTACCAGGATCGCGGCTTCGAGCACGGCAGCCTGGGCGCGATTGAAGCCTTGAAATGGCATATGGGAAACAAAACGTACAACCCGACAGCGCAAGCGGGGCCGTTGCGGATCGTCTTTGACGTCAATGACCGCAAGTTCGGCATGCGACAGCGCACCTGCAAGGCGTGGCACCGGGACCTCCTCGGACGCCATCGTGGGCCAAAGGTGCTGGCCGGTGAGACAGCCCGCGAATACGCGCACATCATCGGTATGGTTGGCAGTGGCGAATGGCACTGAGATAAGATTGTCGAGAGTGGCCGACGGGCGAAACGGGGCAATGATCCAATCGCCGTCCTCGGCAATCAGTCCGATCGGCGCAATGTGAGCGCGGCCTTCACGATTGGCGGTGATTACAATGCTCTCTCGAATCAGCGGCATCGCAAAAAGGTCCTGGCACTACGAATCATCCGCATCACTTTCTTTCGAAGCAGACGCGCGGAGCGTATGACCGGCTGCGCGCAAGCGGGTCAGATCTTCAGTAATGCGGTCGACAGCGCAGCCCCAATCGAGCGGTTCATCCTGAATATAACGCTTGCCCAAACGCCAAGCGATCTCGGCCTTGGATAGCTCAGCGCCCAGGTAGAACGCATGCGGGCCGTCGTTCTCAACACCGAGCATGGGAAACAATGAAAACGCATCTTCACTGACGTGGTGCACGCCGCGTGCGTAGACGTGGATTCCGTCTTCAGCCGTCTCGATCCGGAAGTTCGCGTCCTTAACCTTGGCAGCCAAATCCGCGATCTCCTGCGCGCTATTGGGAAAAGGCTTGCGGTCGTGGAGCTGCAGCAATGCAGTACCGTAGCCCTGCGGCAAGCTATTGTCCTCGCGCGCGGCAAGCATAATACGGCGCGCAGCATTATGTTCTTGGAGGGTGCGGCGCGTGTGAGGGCTTACCTGCACCACGAGCACGTTGCGGATAGCGAGCTCGGAACAAATCCCAAGCAGCGCCGCAGTAATGCCGCCACTGTCTGCATCCGTCAATTCGGTGAGATTGCCGGTGCCCATGAGAATTTCCGCCTCAGGCAATTGCCGCCGCAACTCGGCATAGCGCGCAAGCGAGGCCATGAAGCCGAAATGAATGGGATCGAGAATTGGATCGAGGATCGCCTTGATGCCGCGCTTGGCAGCGCCCTCTGCCGCCCGCAGGAGCGAATTGAGGTCTCCGTGACGCGCCGATACCAGCACCGGCGTGCTTCCTGTTTCCGCGGCGAGATCGAGCGTGGTCTCGTCGAGACTGAGCAGGAACTGAGCGCCTGCCAACCCGCCCGCCCGAAGTTCTTCGCTTTCGGCCGAATCGACGCTGACCGCAAAATTCTCCGCGCGCAGGGCGCGCACCGCGTCCTTTAGATGCGCAAACGGAGTGTCTGGGAGACAGCCGAGGTCGATTACATCGGCACCTGCTGCACGCATCGTGCGTGCCCGGCTCAATATGGTGTCGACTCCGAGTGTCGCTGCATCAACGATCTCTGCGAATATACGGATGTCGTAGCGGGACAAGTCGAGGTCACGTCCGCCCTTTCCAAAATAGGCTGGTAAGTCCTTAAGCTCATCCGGGCCGCGCTCGAAAGGAACGCCGAATTCAGCGCTCAGATGATTGAGGTCGGCACGGCAGCGACCAGGCACCAACACGCGACTTGCCTGCAGTGGACGTGGCAGGCGGCGTTCGATGATCGCTCCGGTCATTAGTGCCGCAACCTTAACCCCGACATTGATCACTGACCAAGCAAACCCCGGATTGTCCATGCTGACCAGGACCTTCTCCAGCCTTGGTTGGGCAAGATGGCCGGTGAGGAAGGCGATATGTTCGGTCATTTGAGTTCGCGCTTTCGCCGGGAAAGCTGCGTGCCAAGCTGTGCCAGCGTTTCTACGACCACAACGTCTTTAAACGATTTCAGCCGTGCGGTGTTGTCGAGGTCGATTTGGCGTGGGTAGACCTTCACCATGCCTTTCGGCGCCTCCGTCTCGAGTTCAGGCGCGGTATCGCAGGCAAAGACGATAGAAAATACTCTGCACTTGCCAGCCTGCGCAAACACGTTCGTCGCCAGGGTATCCGAAATTCCATACACGCATTTGGCAACCGTGTTCGAGGTTGCCGGTGCCAGAACTAGTGTGTGATATGTGCCGTAATAAAAAGCACCCACCGGCGCTGCACTAGCCGTTGTGTCGCGATAGATGCGCATCGATTTCGGAAGATCGAAGTCCTGCCGATACATGCGAATGACCTCAGCCGCCGCACGACTGACGAAGAGGTCGACATCTTCAAGCTCGCGCACAATGGCTAGACACTCCTTAAAGAAATGTCCCGACCCCGTCAGCGCCCATCCCCAGCGTGGCTTTTTGCTGTTGGCCATAGTTGCCGAAGTAAGCGCTTCGCACCCGGCTGATGCAAGTCGATGGGTGTACCCGGCGTTCCGCGATTGCGAATGAGCCTTCCTGCTGACGCATAGTTCTTGGCAGCGACGATCGACGCCAGCGCCCCGCTGGCGGCCAAAAAACGTGGAAACTCGCGGTCTACGATGCCGCGCTCGGCCAAGTCGACCGCCCGCATCGGGCCCTCAAACGGGCCGCCGTGCTTGACCAGCATGATCTGCCCGGCACCGATATGGCCGGCGAGCCAGGCCGCCAGGCTGTCCGAGGTAATGTCCCAGCTCGGTATGATTTCCGGCCTGCGCAGCGCCATCCTCGCAGGCGACCAGATCGGCACATCGCCGGCACGAAGAACACGTCGGATCGCAGCCGTGGAATAAACGATAACGAAGTTTGAGCTGAGGCTTGCCAACACCTGCCCAAACTGTTCCATCGCGAGCAGCGCGAGGTGATGAGCGACCGCATCGCTGAAGCCCAATTTTGGCTGTGCGTGTCGAACGGCGTCGGCAAAGAGGCCGCCGCCAGGTACGACGACGCTGCGGCCCCCGGAATTCGCCAGAACCTCGACCCAGCCAGCGAGATATCGCGAGCCGGCAAAGCTGCCGCCGAGCTTGATTACGGTGACGCACTTGTCACGCATCTAGTCGGCGGGACCCCTCTTGCCTGACACCGAGGGAAACAAATGATAGATCTTAGCTACGGCTGCCGCTCGCTGCCGCCTGATTTCGACCCCCACCCGGCCAGAGCCGGTTTGGACCTTCTCCACCTTGACGGTGACGCCCTGGACCTGAGGGTATTCGAGCACGAAATTGGCGATCCGCTCGGCCAGCGTTTCGATTAGCGGAATATGACCTTCAGCCACAATCAGACGAATGCCGTCTGCAATAATGTCATAAGAGAGCACGTCACGCAGATCCTGCGCTGGTTGCGCCGCGCGAGTAACATCGGCGTCTACGTTGAAGCGCACGCGCTGCGGAATTTCGCGTTCGCTTTCATACACGCCAATCCGCGCGGGAATTTCGAAATCGTGCACCAAAACCCGGTCCGGCGGCGTGCCATCTTTGACGGTTTCAGAATAGCCCCGTGCCGCAAGCAGCCAAAAATCGGTCCTGTCTTGCTTGAAGCGCTCACTTTCATCACTGCGTGAGTCGTGAGGGATCAGCCCGCGTATTAGGCTTAGCGCAGCTGGATCCAATCCTGCCCGGCGGTCGTGGCGGGCACACAGTGCACCTCTGAATCCAAGATAGTCAGGAGCGAGCAGCAACAAGCGTGGAACGTCCGCCGCTTCGAGCGAGCCTGCAAGTCCGGTGAACAGACCGTGAGAGCGGCAGGCACGGACAAAGTCACCAATGGCGGCTGGATCGGCATGATCGAGTAACCGAGCGCCATTTTTTTGAGCCGTATCCAACATGGCCCCGGCAAATCCTGACTTGGCCATGTGACCGATCAACTCATTGTCAGGTTCGCAATCGATGAACATCACGCCTACAAGCTTGGTTCGCTGCGCAAGTGCAGCGAGTGCGCGAATACATTCGCCACGTCCAGGGCCGGCAAAAAGGCCAACCTTGACGTAGTCGACGCCGGTTGCCGCCATTGTTCGGACGGCAGCATTGATTTGATCGGGCTCCATGGGCACATCGCCGATGACGGCGCTTACTGGCCGCCGGCCGGCGATAACCTTGACTGCATCACACACGACAGAAGGTTCGAGCGCGCCTAGAGCCCCTTTCGTGGGATCTTTCAGATCGACAATGTCGGCGCCATGGCTGATCGCGAGTTCCGCTTCGCGGCTTCCCGTAACGCTTGCCAACAACATTGTCATTAACGCGCTCCATCGAGCTTCCGCATAATACAGTCGAGCGTAGGGTCAGTGCATTGCTCGGAGGTGTCCTAGGTTAGTCAATATCGACCTTGAATTGAACACGGATTGGCAGTCTGATCGCGAAAGTGAACAAAATCAGCGGCGTACTTCAGTCGTGAATACACTCTTTGTACGGCTTTCAGCACTCGTCCTTGCCATCCTGCTTGAGCTTGCAATCGCTGCTCAAGCCCAAGATCCGCTCGATATCAAAATCGGTTATCTGCGCCGGGCACAACAACAAGAAACGATTTCACTTGTACAGATGCCTCCACCCGATATCGGGCTCGCCGGTGCCCAGATGGCGGTCAGAGACAATAATACGACGGGCCGGTTCCTGAATCAGCGCTACTTGCTTGTCGACATGCATTTGAAAACTGGTGACGACCCCGCGGCAGCGGTACGCCAACTCGCAAGCCAAGGCGTCTTCCTCATCGTAGCGGATCTTCCGGCTGATGAACTGCTTAGAGCCGCCGATGCGGGCAAAGCGGATCGCATCTTGTTTTTTAACGTCGCTTCAACCGATGACCGTCTCCGCCAAAAGGACTGCCGCGGCAACATAATCCACACCGCACCATCGCGGGCCATGCTGGCGGATGGGCTTGCACAATACCTAGTGTGGAAGAAGTGGGTCCGTTGGTTTCTGGTGGTGGGCTCACATGAGCGCGATCAGCTTTTCGCGGCGGCGCTGACGCGTGCAGCCACTCGCTTCGGTGCCAAGATTGTTCAACAGCGCGAATTCAAGGACACCGGCGGTGCACGTCGTACCGACAGCGGCGTCGCGCAGATTCAACAGCAGATGCCGGTCTTCACCCAGGAAGTGCCGAACTATGATGTCCTTGTGGTCGCCGACGAGAGCGAAGTTTTCGCGAACAACTTGCCTTACCGGACCTGGGATCCGCGCCCCGTTGCCGGTTCCGCAGGACTGGTACCCACGAGTTGGGACGCATCAAACGACCTGTGGGGCGGAATTCAGATGCAAAGTCGCTTTACCGAACAATTCAAACGGCTGATGACCTCGCTCGATATGCAGGCATGGACCGCAGGCCGTATGGTCGGCGAAGCCGCCTCGCGTCAGAATTCAGCCGATCCGAAGGTACTCTTTGAATTTCTGAAGGGACCACAACTCGCGCTGGGTGCCTTCAAAGGCCAAAAGCTGACAGTGCGTGACTGGGACCTGCAATTGCGTCAGCCCATTCTGCTCACCGACGGCCGGACCATCGTCTCGGTCTCGCCGCAGGCAGGCTTCCTGCACCAGTTTTCGGCACTCGATACGCTTGGCTATGACCGTCCCGAGACCCAATGCAGTCTGCAATAGTTGGCCCGCGATGAAATCAGTCTGAGCATACCCAATGAGCAAACAGCGCCCCACTCTGCTGGCTTTTGCAATCGCTATCGGCCTTGGAGGCCCCGCGAGCGCTTTTACCGCCTATGTTTCGAACGAAAAGGGCAACACCATTAGTGTGGTGGATATCGACAAGATGGAAACCGTCAGGACCATCAAGGTCGGCCAGCGGCCGCGCGGCATCGAGCTGACGAATGACGATAACCATTGCCTGGTGGCGGTGGGTGATGACGACACGGTCCAGGTCGTCGACACCAAAACAGGCGAAGTAGTTGCCAACCTCCCATCGGGACCCGATCCGGAGTTGTTCACCCTAAGTCCAGACGGACGCGTGCTCTACGTGGCCAACGAAAACAACAACACGGTCACGATAATCGATATGGAGAGGCGGGCCGCGCTTGGCGAGGTCCAAGTTGGCGTCGAACCGGAAGGAATGGGCATCAGCCCTGACGGTAAGGTGCTCGTCAACACCTCAGAAACAACGAACATGGCGCATTTCATAGACACCCGCGAGCGCAAAATCATTGCCAACGTGTTGGTGGATTCTCGCCCTCGTTTCGCGGTGTTCAAAAGTGACGCGTCGGAGCTCTGGGTTTCGTCCGAAATCGGCGGCACGGTCAGCATCATTGACCCGGTCAAGCACCAGGTGACCAAAAAGATCAGCTTCGCTATCCCCGGTCTGCGCAGCGAGGCCATTCAGCCCGTGGGTATAAACATTACGAAAGACGGCAAGACCGGCTTCGTTGCTCTCGGTCCGGCCAACCGAGTAGCCGTGATCGATGGCACAACTCACGAAGTAAAGAAGTATCTTCTCGTGGGTCAACGCGTTTGGCACATGGCGTTGACGCCCGACGAAAAGTACCTGCTGACCACAAATGGCCTTTCCAACGATGTCTCGGTCATCGATGTAGCCAGCCTGAAAGTGGTCAAGTCTATCCAGGTAGGCGAATTGCCGTGGGGCATAACAATCACCAAGCGCTGAAAAACGGATCATAGCCGGATGGTTGCAGGGGATGACAATACCGATGCTTTCGGTTGAAGCAGTCAGCCATGCCTATGGCGAACGGCGCGCGCTCGACAATGTGACATTCACTGTCGGACCGGCGACATTTGCCGTACTGCTTGGTCTCAACGGCGCCGGCAAGAGCACACTGTTTTCACTGATCACCCGGCTCTATGCCACGCAGCACGGGCGCATCCGGATCTCTGAACACGATGTGGAGCGGGCCTCTGGGGAGGCCCTGCGGATTCTCGGTGTTGTGTTTCAGTCCCGCACTCTCGATCTCGATCTCTCGGTCATGCAAAACCTGATGTATCACGCGGCCCTTCATGGAATTCGCAGGCGTGAGGCACAGACACGCGCCGATGAAGTGCTCATGCGCATAGCGCTGAAGGATCGAGCCGATGACAAGGTTCGAAGCCTTTCGGGGGGACATATGCGGCGCGTTGAGATTGCACGCGCCTTGCTGCACCATCCCCGTCTACTGGTCCTTGACGAACCAACCGTCGGCCTCGACATCAATTCGCGAGCCGATATCCTGCGTTACGTCCGCCAATTGATAGCTGAGGATGGCATCAGCGTGCTGTGGGCCACACACCTGATCGACGAAGTTGGTGACAATGATCATTTGATCGTGTTGCACCAAGGGCAGGTCTTGGCCGACGGCCCCCAGTCACGCGTCCTCGCCAATTGCGGGGCCGCGAACGTTCGTGATGCCTTTGTACGCTTGACCGGTGGCGAGCATTTGGTGGGCGAGCCCGAATGAACAGCACCATCAGCGACAGGCCGAGCACCATTTCTCTCGTCTCTCCGCCAAAAGGCTTTACGCCTGGCCAATTCGCAATTTGCTTAAAAGGTATCGTTTGGCGCGAGAGTCTCAGGTTCCTGCATCAGCGCGAACGCTTCATCTCGGCGTTGGTTCGCCCTCTCGTCTGGCTATTCATTTTCGCCGCTGGATTCCGACAAGTCCTCGGCCTGTCCATCATCCCCCCTTATCAAACGTATATCCTTTATGCTGAGTACATCACCCCCGGTTTGATTGCGATGATCCAGCTGTTCAATGGCATGCAGTCATCGCTCTCAATGGTGTACGATCGTGAAATGGGCAACATGCGTACGTTGCTGGTAAGCCCATTTCCGCGCTGGTATCTTCTTTGTTCGAAGCTGATCGCCGGCACAGCCGTTTCGTTACTGCAGGTGTATGCATTCCTGCTGATCGCGCGGTTCTGGGAGATCGGGCCGCCCCCTGTTGGCTATCTGCTGGTGCTGCCGGCGCTTGTGCTCTGCGGCCTTATGCTCGGCGCGCTTGGCATGCTCATTTCCTCTGCCATCAAGCAGCTTGAGAACTTCGCAGGCGTTATGAATTTCGTGATCTTTCCGATGTTCTTTGCCTCATCGGCACTATACCCGCTCTGGCAGGTGCGCGAGAGCAGCCCGCTGCTCTACTATATTTGCGAGTTCAACCCTTTCACGCATGCCGTCGAGCTCATCCGCTTTGCCCTCTATGCGCAGGTGAACTGGCTCTCCCTTGCCGTCGTGGTGGGGTGCACCGTCCTATTCATCCTCGGCGCCATCCTCGCCTACGATCCGTCGCGCGGGCTCATCACGCGTCGAGGCGAAGCTGCAGGTGCAGCATGAAGCACGGGATCATTGCAGGACTGGCCGTTGTCACTCTGCACGCCACCGCGATTGCCATGGATGCACGTCATCCAGACTGGCCCTGTCCTCAGATCGTGGTGCCCAAGCTTTCGATCGCGGCCTTCTGGACTGGCCCCGAGATCGATGACGTCGGCGATGCCTGGACGAAAGATCCAACAGTTCAGGGTCTCGTGCTTCAGCTAGCAGGACGGCGCACACCCCTTGCAGATGCGGAAAAAGGCGCCGCCGACTTCATCGTCGGAACGAGTGCCGAGAAACAGCTCAAAGCAAAGCTGTTGTTCGCCGGCCTTTTCGCCACACTCAGTCGAGAACGCGATGACGTCATGGCCGGCATCTGGCGCTTCTCGTTGCGACAGCAGCAGTTGAGGGAAAAAATCAGCGCCGAACTGACCAATTTGCGTGCGCAGCAGGACGCGCCGAATCAGGATGAGACCGCGATCGAAAAGCTTGCCGACCAAATTGCTTGGGAAACCCGTGTGTTTGACGAGCGCCGACAGACAGTTGGCTACGTGTGCGAGGTGCCGTCTACGATCGAACGTCGACTATTTTCGCTGGCACGGGTCATTCAGCAGAAACTGGACTGAACGAGCAGGCACCCATACTGTCGGTAACCTAGACGCGCGGGCATCATCTTAAGAGCTTAAGCAGTGCCCGGCCAGCCTTTGTTCTCAATTCCTTTGCATCCAGCGTCCCGTCACGATCCGGATTAGCGGCGTTGAAGCGTTTCTCGACAACTGCAAGGTATTCGTCCTTTGTCAGCGTCTTGTCGTGATCGGGATCCGCGGCGTCCAGCTCCTTCGCCGTAAGGCGGCCGCGAAGCTCGCGCCGATCGAGGGTTCCATCGTGATCGCGGTCGAGGCGATCAAATACAGCGGATGCCGCTTTTTTGGCCTCTGCAAGATCAATCGTGCGATCGTTATCAGTATCAAGTCCGTAGAGTGGATCGCCTGACCTCGCGAATGCGAACCTTGGGAGCGCGGCCAAACCGAGCGTGACTGCAACACTGAGAATAGCTTGCCGCCTGGATACTATCATTTGATTTTCTCACGATGACGTGGGCCTCATTTGACTTGAGCACAAAGGCATCCGCATTGGAAGCAGCTGTCCACCTGTGAATCGAAATCACCTGGCAGCGTGGCATTTCGCCAAGGCCAGAAGCGGACGTTCAGCGAAGACAGAGGGTGTCTCGCTCTCGCGCCTCTACAGAATGTGAAGCGCAGCGCCCATACTCCGGATCTTGGCCTCCAATATCGAGCGGCAGGGCAGTCCAACTGACTGAATCGCATACGCTACCGGACGAGGCGTTACCGCAGGCCTCGACGAAAGTCGTGGCTCCTGGGGGAAGCGTAATGTTGAAGGAGAAGATATTCTCGTTGTTGGTCTGGACGCCCTGCGAGGCTCCGTTCACCTTCAACTCGATGTGCGGCAAGTTGGAATAGACGTGTACGGTGATATTGCCACCTGGACGCGGATTGTAGCGCTGCTGGGTGACGTGGACAGTCGGCTGACCCGACCAGTTCGCTTTATACCAGTAAAATGCGTCTTTCCGCGTCGCGCGGTCGTAAGTCACGAGTCCTTTGTCGTTCCGACCAGGCGTGTCGCCTTCATTGCGACTGTCGCTGGCGAAATCAAACATGTTCCAAACAAACTTGCAGCAAAGGTGTTTGCGAGTTTTCATCGACTTCCAGTATGTCTCATGGAAGAACGACTGCCACTCCTCCGGATGAAACGGACCACCTGGATTGGGTTGTGAAGTGAGAGATTGGTGCTGTCGCACGCTTGCCCCAGCGCCATACTCGCTGACGCACAGTGGCCGTCCCGGGAGCGATTGGTGCAGGCCATCGATGTAATCGGCAAGATCAGACGGACTGCCCCCGTACCACCCGAGATATACGTTGTATCCAATGACATCGGCCGTGCTTCGGACCGCCACGCCATCGATTCCGCTCATGGTTGCGAGCGCGGTGAGCCGACTAGGATCCTCGGCCTTGGCCAAGCCGATCAGTGACCGGACCGTCGCTGTTGGATCGTCGCCGGCACGCGCTCCCAACTCATTCCCGACGCTCCAGAAGGCAATTGAAGGATGATTGTAGTTTTGACGGATAAGCTCCAGCAATTGCTTCTGAGTCGTAGCCAGGTACGCAGGAGTTGCCTTCACGGAATCGATGTTTGGAATCTCCGCCCAGACGACGAATCCGAGTCTATCAGTCAAATCGTAAACGTGTTGGTTGTGTTGGTAATGCGCCAATCTGACGGCGGTCGCGCCGATCTCAGCGATCAGGCTAAAGTCGCGGTCGTCATCATCCGACGACGTGGCCCAACCGCGATCGGGCAGGTCTTGGTGACGGTTGACGCCATGAAGATCGAGATATTTCTCGTTCAGAAAGAAACCTTGCTCGGCATCGACTCGAAATGACCTGAAACCAAGAGGCTGAACGATCATGTCGCGCGCTTGGCCGCCGGTCGAAACAACGGTGTATGTCGTGTAGACGTACGGATCGTCGCGGCCTTGCCACAGATGCGGATTAGTGACGCTGGTTTGGACGCTAAACGGAACGGACGCTTTGGCATCGGCATGGACGACAGCGCTGAGAACCGTCAGTACACTTTGGTCGGCGCCGACGACCGTCGTTTGCACTTCAATATCTTGGGCGGATATGTCGCCATTGTAGACGTCGCCGCGTACCTCCAGTGTCGCTGATGCGGCACCGACTTTGCTCGGCGTAAGAAAGATGCCAGGTGACGCGTAGTTGCTCATCACAATGTGAACGGGCTCAACCGTGAGAACATGCACTCCGCGATAGATTCCACCGAAAAAAGTAAAATCACCCGTAAGGGGTGCGACATCGGGAAACGAAGCGTTGCTCACCCGCACTGCAAGAACGTTATCGCCGCCAATGCGAACAACCGAGGTCATTTCGAACCGGAACATTCCGAAGCCACTACGATGCTGGCCCAGGTAAACGCCGTTCACCCAGACATCCGTTACCGTGTTGACGCCATTGAAGTGAACGAAAATTTGACGGCCAGCTTCGCTGGCATCGATAAAGAAATGACGACGGTAGAAGCCAGGTCCGCGATAATAGTCGTTGCCGCCATCCTGGCCGTCGTGGGCGTTCCAGGTGTGGGGGATAGAGATGATGTCCCAACTTTGGTCGTCGAAGGTTCCCTGTTCTGCGCCGGTCACATCGTGTCTGACAAACCGCCAACCATCGACCAACGACGTGTCGCGTCGGATCTCCGCAGGTGGCGTGAACGTTTGCGCCGGAGCCATGCCGAGTGAAGCGCAGAGAAACAAGATTGTCCCGACGATCACGCGGTTCATACCGACCTCCCAAAGATCACGGCGGGGCCGCCATTCAAGGATACTAATTCGGCGTTTTTTGAGCGTGTTGAACTATGGTAGCAATGTTTCGCTTTGGTCATTATCGATGGGATGCGCGCTTTCACCGGGTACCACTACGAGCGCAAAGCTTGGAATCGTACCCTCTTACGGACTGCAGACAGTGAAGCGGCGCGAGTTAGTCAAATTTATCGGCGGCGCTGGGGCATTTTGGCCCGTGCTGATATTTGCAGCGCTGGCACTGTGGTTTTCCGCTGGGCGCCCACCGGCTGCCGAGTACGGCGCCATACCACTGGTCGTAGCCGATTTCGATTACGAAGACACTTCAGGGGAAACGGAGGACAAGCGGGCGGCATACACGGCACGCGTGAAGACGTTCCCCAGTCTCCTGCGAGAGCGGTTAACAAGAGAGGACAGGTACAAGGTCTTGGGGCTCGATTGTGCTAAAGTGACCTGTTCAGCCGATAGTATTGGCGCGGAAGATCTTGTCGCGGCTGCGCTGAAAGCCGATGCGCGGTTCTTAGTCTATGGACGCATCCACAAAATGAGTACGCTCATCCAGTGGGGCAGCATTCAGGTCGTCGATGTACAGCGCAAGCAGCAGTTGCTGAACCGCCTCTTCTCGTTCCGGGGTGATACCGATGAGGCGTTTCGCAGGGCGGCAGAATTCGTCAGCGAGATGTTGAAGGACGCTACGCCGAAATTGTAAGCGCGGGCAGGCACAGTGACGCCAGATTACGACTACTGGGCTGCCGCCTCGATCGCACATATGCGGAAGGTCGCACATTGCTGGCCAATCTTCAGCGCGGCTGAAGTCTGCGCTATAGGCGTTATGCAATTCATAAAAAGGCCCTGCACTCATCGATGTTAATGCTGCTTGCGTTCGTTCGCGATATACACGCACAAACCAACCATGCTCAGAATGAACAGTGAAAACTCCCACTGGTCAAAAAACAGCGGCAAAACAATCGCCAAAGATAAAAGCGCCATTGCGGCGCCGGAAAATGATTTACCGATGCGGCTCACTCACGAAAAGTAGCCCCCGGCTGGCTACGACTACAAGAAGGAAAAGTTCAACTGATCCATCGACACCAGGCGAAAAACCCAACTATCTTTCGATGGAATCGAAAACGCAGTTCAATCATCGAAATTGAACAATTACTGTTTCACCGTAAGCGCAGTTCGTGCATTCAAATGTTCGCTGATCGTATCCGTCTTCATCGCATGGCTCAATCTGCGCAAGAAGCATGATCATGCCGCACTTGGGGCATCGCCGTCTTCCCATCGGCGCTTCCGTTGGATCGAATTTGTTTGGCTGAGGCATGTGTACGCCCAAAACGGAAACATCTTTATCCGATACTAGACGATCATAATTCAACGTGAAAGTTATTCTGTCGGGTTGCCGACTTATTCACGCTATTCATGCGCCCGTCTATGCATTCGCTGCAGTTACCGGATCTGGGGGCGTCGGGAGACACCGTCGCCAGTGTCGGCCGCAGGGAGGGTTCGCCAAGGGTCCGAAGCGGACATCAAGTGCCGCCTACGACATAGCGTGCAATCAATGCCAGCCCTACGATAATCATCGGCAGTCCCACGACGATAAAAAGAACGTAGGCCCCAACCCGGTCGAAATCGTCGAGCCTGGACACGAATTTCGAGTACCTTGTCGCCGTAGCGGTAAGCAGAATCAATATGACCACCCCAATTACTACGGGCAACACGTTGGAGCATCCTTCTGGTAAATGATCTCAAGTTCCCTCGCAGCTCGCCATCTGCTGCGACTGTGCCTAACGTTCTGCACCATGGCTTGGTTTCAGTCCGCGCTTTGGCATTTGGCGGTGTTTTTTTGGTGCCGGGCATGTCCGCTTTACCCCAATAGCGGCATGTGCGGTGCAACTACGGATGCCGCTAAGGGCCAGAAGCATTACTCCTGTGCATGAGTTGTCTGTGGCCGGGTTTCAGGCATCATCAGCAAAACCACAGCAAACGCGGTCGCCGCGCTGGCTGTTAGGGACAAAAACGCGATTTCGTTGCCAAACCGATCACTGAGATACCCGGCAAAAACCATGCTGACCGAGGCGCCGAGCCCGGTCGCGGTGCCGACAAATCCTTGCGCGAGATTGAAGTGGCCGGATCCATAGGTGACGTCCACGACGACCAAAGGTATCAGAACGCTAAGCACCGCCGCCGACATGCCATCCAGCACCTGGATGATGACGAGCAAATACGGATCGCGCACAAATGCAAACAGCATTCCGCGGAATACGAGCGCGCCCATGGCGATGAGCAAGAGCGGACGTCGTCCCCAACTTTGGGCCCACCGGCCAACCCAGGGAGACATTGCCGCGACTACAATCTGCGGCACGATCATGCAGGTTGCGATCAGCGCAGGCGCCCAGGTAGCGGACTGCGTGGTCATGAAGCTTCCTACCAGTGGGAGCATCGCCGCGTTGGCGAACTGAAATAACATCACAACCAGGGCAAACTCGAGCAGCGGCCGGTTGCGCGCAAGAACTGCAATGCTTGTTGT
>DAISKM010000025.1:3045-16185 GCA_036820945.1 Pseudolabrys sp. | reverse complement strand
CGGGCGGCATCACGACGGCCGCCGCGGGCTGCAGCATCAGCGTGAAGCCGATGCCTACGCTGGATGGTATTGCGCGCGCCGTTGGCACCAACCAGGTCGACGCTGCGATCCTGCCGGCGCGCTATGCACGCGAACTTCTGGCGGCCAATCACGCCAAGCTCGTCGGCTGGTATTCGGAAGTCGACGAGCAGCAGCTGGCGCACTGTTTGTGTCCAGTAAAATGATCGCGACGCGCCGCCCGGTGGTAGAAAAATTCGTTCGAGCCTACCGTCGTGGGGTCGCCGACTACACGGCCGCCCTGTTGCGCAAGGATATCCATTCCAAACGCACCTCGGACATGAAGTCGCATGAGGCTGCGACGACGATCGCGCGTTATGTCTATCCAGACCGTGGCGAAAGCGGTGCGGCTACGGTCGAAGCCAGTGCATATTTCATCGAGCCGCAGGCGCAGCTCGATCTGGCGGACCTCGAACGTCAGATCGCGTGGCACAAGCTCCGAGGGTGGGTCGACAAGAATGTCACCGCGCGTGAAGTGGTCGATCTGAGTTTCATCAAATAATTATTTTGAGCACGACAAATGTCCGCTCTTGCCAGCCTCCCCGCGGCCTGAGACGATAATGTGACAGGGCCGGGAAACCAGGTCCGACCTCCCGGCCGGCAAGGGAGGGAATCATGGGACAAAACGGCGCTGGTCCCAATGGCGCGAGGAACTCGGGTCCCCGGTGCATTGCGCTGGTGGGCCCTTTTCAAAGCGGTAAAACGACACTTTTGGAAGCAATTCTCGCTCGCACCGGCGCGGTCCAGCGCCAGGGTACGGTCGACGCAGGCACCACAGTAGGGGACGCCAGCAAAGAGGCACGCAGCCACAGGATGAGTGTGGAGGCAACGTTCGCCACCGTCAATTTCATGGGTGAGAGCTACACGTTTATCGATTGCCCAGGCTCGATCGAATTTATTCAGGACATGCGCAGTGTTTTGCCCGCGGTTGATGCTGCGGTAGTCGTTTGCGAAGCCGACGAAAAGAAGGTGCCGCAATTGCAGCTCATCCTGCGTGAGCTGGAAGATCAAAACATTCCGCGCTTTTTGTTCCTCAACAAGATCGATAAGGCGGAGAAAAGGGTCCGTGAGACCATTAAATTGCTGCAGCCTGCTTCGCGCGTGCCGTTGCTCTTGCGACAAATTCCGATCTGGACCGGCGATATCATTTCTGGATTCGTCGATCTCGCGCTGGAGCGCGCCTATGTCTACAAGGAATATGCACCGTCGGAAATTATAGAGCTCAAGGGCGAAGACCTCGACCGCAAGAAAGAAGCTCGTTTCACGATGCTGGAGACGCTGGCGGATCACGACGACCAGCTGATGGAGCAGTTGCTTGAAGATATCGAGCCTCCGCGGGACAAGGTTTTCGATGACCTAGCCAAGGAGTTACGTGACCGGATCGTATGTCCGGTTCTTCTTGGTTCGGCGACCCGCACCAACGGTGTGCTGCGTCTCCTCAAGGCGCTTCGCCATGAATCGCCTGGGGTGAACGAAACCGCACAACGGCTGGGCGTGAAGGCCGGCAACGAATCGATCGCGCTGGTGCTCAAGACCTTCCACACGACGCACGGCGGCAAAATGTCGATCACCCGCCTCCTCGCCGGTCAGGCCGGGGATGGAACAACGCTCACGACGTCGGGCGGGGATGCCGGACGGGTTTCTGGCGTTTTCAAGATGATGGGCCAGCACTTCGAAAAACGCGGACAGGCGAACGTCGGCGAGACCGTTGCGCTGGGCAAGCTCGAAAGTGCCAAGACCGGTGACACGCTTTCGACCGGCAAACAACCGGCGGCGGCGCTTGTACAGCTAAAGGCCTTTCCTCCCGTGCTGGCGATCGCCGTGCACGCGAAGGAGCGCAAGGACGACGTCAAGCTCGGACCGGCCTTCACCAAGCTGACGGAAGAAGATCCTTCACTCTCGGTCGTTCACAACGCCGAAAGCCATGAAGTGATCATCTGGGGGCAGGGCGAAATGCACTTGCGCGTAGCGACAGAGCGATTGGCCGAACGCTTCTTGGTGCCTGTATCGACACGGCCTCCGTCGGTCGGCTATCGGGAGACAATTCGCAAGCCGATCACGCAACGAGGCAGGCACAAGAAGCAATCGGGCGGCCACGGCCAGTTTGGTGACGTCGTGCTCGAGATCAAGCCGCTGCTGCGCGGCTCAGGATTCAAGTTCGAAGACCGCATTACCGGCGGAGTGGTGCCGCGCAATTACATTCCGGCGGTCGAGGAGGGCGTGATCGATGGGCTCAAACATGGGCCTCTTGGCTTTCCTGTCGTCGATCTGTCGGTTGCGCTGATTGACGGATCGTACCACACGGTCGACTCCTCCGATCAGGCGTTTAGGACAGCCGGACGGATCGGCATCGTGGAAGCACTTCCGCAGTGTCAGCCCGTGTTGCTTGAGCCCATTCATGAGGTCGAGATTGTCTGCCCCAGCGAGGCCACGGCGAAAATGAACGCAATCCTGTCCGGACGCCGTGGTCAGATCCTCGGTTTCGACACCCGCGAAGGCTGGACCGGCTGGGACAGCGTGCGGGCGCAGATGCCCGAGGCCGAGATCGGCGATCTGATTATCGAAGTGCGTTCCGGGACGGCGGGCGTCGGCTCGTTCACCTTCAAATTCGATCACATGGCGGAGCTGACCGGTCGGACAGCCGACCAGATCATCGCAGCGCGGCGCGCCGCAGAGTAATAAATTCCTGCAAGCGATGCGGCCGTGTCCCTAGAGGCACGGCCGCAACAATTTTGGTGCGCGGTTCCTCTTCGCAGAACCGTGACTTGCCAGTGAGCATCGCAACCCGTAGTTCTTTGCGGCGATTCTGGGAGCAATGTCATGAACGTCATTCATCGCCGCGGCTGGGAGATTCCTGACCGCTTCGCTACGCCCGAGCAATTTGTCTTCACCCGGCGCGCTTTTGTCGCAGCCGGAGTCAGCGCGCTGACATTGTCGCCGCTCGGCGTGAGTGCGCAGCGCATTTCCGACGTTGCCAAGCTGCCCGATCCGAGCGCGGATCTTTATCCGGCCAAACGCAACGAGAAATATGTTCTCGACCGTGCGATCACCGACGAGAAAGTCAACGGCAACTACAATAACTTCTATGAATTCGGTACTTCGAAATCGATCGCTGCGGCTGCCCAGGCGCTGCCGATCCGACCATGGACGGTGAAAATCGACGGCATGGTGGAAAAGCCGGTGGAAGTCGGCGTTGATGATTTGATCCGCAAGTTGACACTGGAAGAGCGCACATACCGCCATCGTTGCGTCGAAGCGTGGGGCATGGCGATCGCCTGGACAGGTTTCCCGTTTGCCAAGTTGGTCGAGTTCGCGCGCCCGCTTGGCTCTGCTCAATACGTGCGCATGGAAACGTTCATGGACGCGAAGGTGGCACCCGGCCAGCGGCAGCCGTGGTATCCGTGGCCATATGTCGAAGGCGTCACGATGGCGGAAGCGACCAACGAACTCGCCTTTCTTGCCACCGGCGCCTACGGTCATCCGCTCGCCCGCCAGCACGGCGCACCGCTGCGTTTGGCCCTGCCGTGGAAATACGGCTTCAAGTCAATCAAGTCGATTGTGCGCTTCAGCTTCACTGACAAGCGCCCAAAAGGCCTGTGGGAAGCCTTACAACCCGCCGAGTATGGATTCTGGGCGAACGTCAATCCGCAAGTGCCGCATCCACGCTGGAGCCAGGCGACCGAAGAGATAATCGGAACTGGCGAGCGCCGGCCGACCCTGCTTTTCAATGGGTACGGTGAATATGTCGCCGAGCTCTACAAAGGGATAGAAAACGAGCGCCTCTGGGCGTGATCCCCGACGATTTCGGGGTCGCAGTTCTTATCGCTCCGGTTCGCCAGCCTCCGCCTTGGCCAGCCTGGTACGCCAGTCGGTACGGTGAAGCACGAATGCATAGGCGGCGAGGGCGAGCAGACCGATACTGATCAGCATCAGGCCGAGCGAAATGGGCCGGCTGAAGAAGATCAGGTAGTTGCCATTCGACATGATCAGCGACTGGCGCAGGCTTTGCTCCAGGATCGGCGCGATCACGAGGCCGAGCACCAGCGGAGCCGGGTCAAAGTCGAACTTGCGCAGCGCGTATCCGACAACGCCCATAATCAGCATGATCCACACATCGACGATCGAGTTGTTCACCGCGTACACACCAATGATGCAGAACATGATGATGAGCGGATAGAGGTAGGCGTACGGAATCCGCAACACGGTGACGAACAAGCTGACCAAAGGCAGGTTGAGCACCAGCAGCATGAGGTTGCCGACGTACATCGAGGCGACAAATCCCCAGAACACGTCCGGGTGCTCGTTGACCAGCATCGGTCCCACCGAGACACCGTGAATCATCAGCGCGCCGATCAGCACTGCAGTGATCGGACTCGTTGGAATGCCGAGAGCAAGCAAGGGCACAAAAGCGCCGGTCGAGGCGGCATTGTTGGCCGTTTCCGGCCCGGCGACGCCTGCGACGGCCCCTTTGCCGAACTGTTCGGGATGCTTCGACACCCGTTTCTCGATCGCATAGGAGAGAAAGCTGGAGATGACGTGGGCCGAGCCCGGAATGATTCCGATGATAAATCCAAGCACCGTCCCGCGCGCGATCGGCATGGCGGCCTCATTCCATTCCCGGCGGGTCGGCAACAGTTCGCGCAATCGCGGACTAATAATGTCTCTCACCGCGCCGGCACTTGGCGTCGACAGAATTTCACCGAGCCCGAACAAACCGACCGCCACCGGGACGATGCCGATGCCGTCGCCCAGTTCGGCCAGGTCGAAGCTGTAGCGGAAATGCCCCGTCATGTTGTCGATGCCGATCATGCCGAGCAACAGCCCAAGGCAGGCCATCAGCAGCGTCCTTATCAGCGACGACGTCGACATATAGGCGAGGAAGATCAGGCCGAGAACGATCAGTGCCGTGTATTCCGGCGGTCCGAAGCTGATGGCAATGGTCGCCAATGGCGGCGCCACCATCGTGAGCACGAGCACGCCGAATGTGCCGCCGATCCAAGAGCCCACTGCCGCAATGCAGAGCGCCGCGCCTGCGCGCCCCTTTTTTGACATCGCGTAGCCGTCGATGCAGGTCATCACCGACGAGGCTTCGCCGGGGATTCGCATCAGGATCGAGGTGGTCGAGCCCCCGTATTGCGAGCCATAGTAAATGCCGGCGAGCATGATGATCGCCTGCGTGGCGTTCAGCCCGAAAGTCACCGGCAGCAAAATGGAAATGCCGGCCAGAGGGCCGATGCCTGGGAGCACGCCAACCAGCGTGCCTACCAGGCAGCCGAGAAACGCGTACCAGGCATTGGCCGGCGCGAGTGCGACGGAAAAGCCGTGAGCAAGACTGAGAAGAGTGCTTTCCACGGTGGTCCTAGAATCCGAGCGGCCCGGCCTGCAGCGGAGTTTTGAGGATGTAAACAAACAAGACGTAGGTGATCACAACCACGCCAACGCTGTAAGCGATGGCCGGCAGCAGCCGGCGCCGTTCGATGATGAAAAGCAAGGCGAGGATCAGCAGGATATTGGTCGTCAGGAAACCAAGGCGCTCAAACAGCACAATTGCTGCCGCCGTTATCCCCACAACCATCCCGGCGTGCTTGGCGTCGTTCCATGACAGCGTCGCGAACGGCTTGCTTTCTCCTGCGCGCAGGATCAACACGATCCCGAAGAAAATTGTCAGAACGGCAGCGATCTTCGGCAAGAAACCGGAACCCGGCATCGACAAGCTTCCGGTCGGAAGATCGCCGCTGAGCGCAAGCACCAGCAAGCCGAAGACCACAAAGAAAGCGCCTGCGATATGGTCAGCGCGCAGAATCATGCTCGATCCTCGACAGCTAGCAAAAACCTCGAGCGCAGCTGCAGCGAAAGCTCGGTGATGGCTGATCCCATCACCCCTGAACGCGGCCGATCAATTTGACCGCCTCATCGGAGCGCTGCGCATCTTCGGCCCAGAATTTGGCGAAGCCCGCGGCGTTGAGATAGTCAGGCTCCAGGCCGGCATTGGTGATAGCGGTCTTAAACAGGTCGGAATTCGCGGCCTTGTCGATCGCTGCATTGAGCGTGGAGACGATATCGGCAGACGTCGCCTTCGGCGCGAAAATGCCGACCCATAGGTAGTATTCCACGTCGTAGCCGAGCTCCTTCAATGTCGGCACATCGGGCAGCGTCTTGGATCTCTTTCCGCCGAACGATGCCAGCGGGCGCAGCTTGCCGGCTTTGATATGTGGCAACGAAGCGGAAATCGTCTGCGTGCTCATCTGAGCGTTGTTGCCGAGCAGGGCGGTGATGGCCGGGCCGCCGCCATTGGTCGGAAGGTGGCGAAGCTTCGGGATCCCAGTCACCTTTTCGAGCAATGCGACGGGTAGGTGCGTTGCGCCATAGAGGCCGCCGGAACTGTATATGATCGCCTCGGGCCGCTTCTTGGCGTCGTCCACGAAGTCCTTCAGGGTCTTGTAGGGTTGCTGGTCATTGACGAGCACGAGAACCGGATCGGCAACAAGCCGTGCCAGGGCAATGAAATCGGCACGGGTGGTCTTGGGTTGCCGTCCGAACAGTTTGTCGACTTCCTCGTAGCCGGAAATCCCGTTGTTGTGCGACAGCAACGTATACCCGTCCGGCTTGGCATTGGCGCCAACCTGAGCGCCAACCTGGCCGCCGGCGCCGGCCTTGGTCTCGACTACGACCGGCTGTTTGATGATCGGTTCGAGCGCCGAAGCGAAGGGCCGCGTCACGATGTCGTTAACGCCGCCGGGCGGAAACGCGTTCAGTATCGTGATTGCGTGCGAGGGGTAAGCATCCTGCGCGAGCACCGGACCGGCGGCGACAAGCGCAGTCGTGCCGACGACGAAACTACGGCGATCCATCGTATCCCTCCGGAATCTCGCGCAGCAGGCAGTCGCCCGCTGCGTCAGCCTTGAACGCGGCCAATAGCATGCACTGCCGCTTCGACCCGCTTGGCGTCTTCGTCCCAGAATTTCGCGAACCCCGCCTGGTCGAGATAGGCAACCTCATCGCCGATATTGCTGATGGCGGTCTTGAACTGGTCAGTGTTCACTGCCTGCTTGATGGCGTCGCCGAGAACCTTTACCGCCGTTGCTGGCGTATTCTTCGGCGCAAATACGCCGACCCACAGCGAAAACTCGACGTCGTAGCCGAGCTCCTTCAACGTCGGAACGTCCGGAAGCGAAGCTGCCCGCTTCGGGCTGAAACAGGCCAGCGCTCGCAGCTTGCCGGCCTTGACCTGGCCGAACGCGGGCGCGACCGCCGACACCAGCACCTGCGAGTTGTTGCCGAGGATCGCGGTGAGGGCAGGGCCGCCGCCATTGGTCGGCAGATGCTTCATCTGGATGCCGGCTGCCTTCATGAACAGCGCGGTCGGCAGATGGAGCGCCCCGTAGAGTCCCGATGAGCTGAAAATCAGCTTGTCGGGATTCTTTTTCGCATCATCGACCAGTTCCTTGACGGTCTTGTAAGGCACCTGGTCGTTGACAAGCAAAACCATCGGTCCTGACGTCAACCGCGCGATCGGGATGAAATCGGTGCGCGTGAACTTCGGTTGGCGATCGAACAGCTTGTCGACTTCGGCGAAGCCGGAGATCGACACAATGTGGATGAGTAGTGTGTAGCCGTCCGGCTTCGCCGTTGCAGCAACTTGCCCGCCAACCTGTCCGGCTGCGCCTGCTTTGGTCTCAATCACACAGGGCTGCTTGAGGATAGGCTCGAGGACAGCGGTGAGCGGACGTGCGACCACGTCGGCAGCGCCACCCGGCGGGAATGGATTGATGAAAGTAATGGCGTGTGACGGATAGCCGTCCTGCGCGAACACGGGACGCATGGTGAGGGTCGCTGCAGCGGCAGTGCTACCCGTGACGAATTGGCGTCTGTCCACTTGAATCCTCCCTGGAAATCCTTGTTTACCGGAATTTGGCCCGGCCTTTTGTGGCCGGGATGCTACTGCCCGGCGCGGTAGCCAATCAAGCATCAATGATCGCCACTGCCCTCGTCCAACCAGCGGAACCGCCGCGTACTTTTACGGGAAAGCAGCTCACCATGAAGCCTTTGGCCGCAACGCTTCTAGATTATGCAGCTTTTCGATATGGCAATAGCCGATATCGCGGCCGGCGCTATGGCCCTCCCAGATCAACGAAGCATCGCGCGTCTCGGCATACTTTTTCATTGTGTAGATGAACGGTGCGTCCCAGCTCCAACCATCGATTCCGGTCACGCGCACGCCGCGCTCAAGCAAATAAAGCGTCGCTTCACGTCCCATGCCGCAGCCTTTGGCAACATAGTCGGGCTGGCCGTAGGCGGTGCCGGCGCTCGTGTTTACCAGCACGATCTCGAGAGGCGAGAGCGTATGGCCGATGCGCTTGAGTTCGGCCTCGACGTCCTTTGCCGTTGCGACATAGCCATCCGCGAAGTGCCGGAAGTCGAGTTTCACCGCGGGCTGGAAGCACCATTCGAGCGGCACGGTGATGGCCCGCTTCCCACGATCCATGGTCGAGGCGAAATGCCACGGCGCATCGAGATGCGTCGTGCAGTGGGTCGACAATCGGACCCATTCGATTCCCCAACCTTCGCCGTCCGGCAGATCTTCCTTTTTCAGCCCAGGAAAGAATTTCAAAACATCGGCTGCCGTCGCTTGATGATCGAGATAGTCGATCTTCGGCCCATAACCGGGCGGATCGGCCGCGACGTCGTTTTCAAGTGGAACCGAAATGTCGATTAACTTGCGTGCCATGTTTGCTTTCCTGTGTCAGCCGGCATTCGGGTCCGGTTTTCGCCGCCCGCTCACGAGCCTTGTGCCAGGCATCAACCTCTTTACTGTCTCATCATTCAAGACATGGATGGCCGGAACAAGTCAGGCCATAACTATGAGGAGAAGCTGATGCCTGCTTATTGGGTGGCGCGTTCAAAAATCAACGACCCCGTCGAGTACAAGAAGTACACCGACCTCGTGCCTGCGATTATCGAAAAATTTGGCGGCAAGGTACTGGCTCGGGGTGGACGTTTTCAGATCATGGAAGGTCCCGACAAATTCCACCGGTTCATCGTGATCGAATTCCCGACGCTCGAGCAGGGCGTCGCCTGTTTCACATCGTCGGAATACGACAGGGCTGCTGCATTCCGCCGCAGCGGCGCCGGCGAGGTCGAGACGATCATGGTTGACGGGATTTAGCCCACCTTTTCGGATCGCGTCCCTCTAGCGCATTTCGGCAAAATGCATAAGATGACGAAAAATAATGCCTAATTGGGAGGACAAGATGCTGCAATATCTCAAGACCAAAGCGTTCGCGTGGACCGCGGGGGTGATTGTCACTCTCGCGGCGGGCGCAATGTTTATTGTTTCCGGCGCTCAAGCGCAGGAGAAGGAGCCGGTCAAGATCGGTTTCTCGATGTCGCTCACTGGCCCGCTGTCTGCCAACGGCAAGCAAGCCTTGCTCGGCATGCAGATCTGGGAAGAAGAGATCAATGCGAAGGGCGGTCTGCTCGGCCGTCCGGTCAAGCTGATCTACTACGATGACAAGAGCACGGCCGCGGAAGCGCCGGGCATCTACACCAAGTTGCTGGACGTCGACAAAGTCGATCTCATCCTCGGCCCCTACGCTACAGTTCCTGCCGCGGCGGCGATGACGGTCGCGGTGCAGCGCAAGAAGGTGTTCCAGATCCTGTTCGGCCTCGACGTGAACTCGGAGTTCAAATACGACCGGTTCTTCGCGATGATCCCGACCGGCCCGAACACCAAGCCGTCGTTCACCGAAGGCTTCTTCGACACCGCGGCGCAGCAAAATCCGAAGCCGCAAACCGCGGCGCTCGCGTTCGCTGACGCCGAATTCGCGCAAAACGCCTGCGAAGGCGCGCGCGTCAATGCCAAGAAGCACAACATCAAGATCGTCTATGACAAGGCCTATCCGCCGGCGACGACCGACTTCACGCCGATCGTCCGCGCGGTGCAGGCGGCGAATCCCGACCTGTTCGTGATCTGCTCTTACCCGCTCGACTCCGTCGGCATGGTGAAGGCGGTCAACGAAATCGGCTACAAGCCGAAGATGATCGGCGGCGCGATGGTCGGCTTGCAGGCCACCGTGTTCAAGAACCAGCTCGGCCCGTTGCTGAACGGCTGGGTCAACTACGAGACGTGGGTGCCGTCCGACAAGATGAACCTGGCATCGACGCAAGAGTTCCTGAAGAAGTATCAGGCGCGCGCTGCGGCGGCCGGCGTTGATCCGCTCGGCTACTATCTCGGCGGCTGGGGCTATGCCTATGCCCAGCTGTTCGGCGATGCGATCAACGGGGCGAAGAGTCTCGATGACGGCAAGATCGCCGAATATATGCACAAGACCACGTTCAAGACCATCATGGGCGACATCAAGTACGGCAAGAACGGCGAGTGGGAGAGCGGACGCATGCTTCAGGTCCAGTACCACGGCATCAAGCAAGGCGCTGGCCTCGACGTATGGCGGGGCATGTCGTACCAGACCGTCCTGACGCCGGGCGACCTGAAGACCGGCGACGTGATCTATCCGTTCGAGAAGGCGAAAGCGCAGTAGCCTTACCTCAAAACGACGGCGCGGACCTCGGTCCGCGCCGTTTTCTTTTGCATCACCCGCGGGCTTACATTCCCAGATAGAACTTGCGGATAAGGTCGTTGTTGTTGAGTTCGTCGGCTGAGTTGCCCTGGAACTCGATCTTGCCGTGCACGATCACGTAGCCGCGGTCGGCGATGCGCAAGGCCTGCACGAAGTTCTGTTCGGCCATCAGCACGGTGAGATTGAGACGCTCCTTCAGTTCCTTGATCTTATCGATGGTGCGCGCCACCAGGATCGGCGCGAGGCCGACCGAGGGCTCGTCCACCAGCAGGATTTTCGGCGCCAGCATCAATGCGCGGCCAAGCGCGAGCATCTGCTGCTCGCCGCCCGACATCGAGCCGGCAAGCTGGCTGCGGCGCTCCGCCAGCCGCGGAAATGTTTCGAAGCAGGCTTCCAGATTCTGCTTGATCTGCGCACGCGCAGTCGGGCGGAACGCACCGAGCGCGAGATTTTCCTCAACCGTGAGCCTCGGGAACAGGCGGCGGCCTTCCGGCACCAGAGCGATGCCGAGATCCACGATCTGTTCGGTGGTGATTTTCGTAAGGTCGTGCTCGACGCCGTCGATCGATGCCGTAATGCGCCCGGTCTGCGGCCGCACGATGCCCATGATGCACTTCATCAGCGTGCTCTTGCCGTTGCCGTTGGTGCCGAGCATCACCACGGTCTCGCCCGCGCGCACGTCGATGCTGACGTTTTCCAGCACGCGCACCGCGCCGTAGGCGGCATCGACGCCTTGAATGGTGATGCTACTGGCCAAGATAGGCCCCTATCACTTCCGGATTGTTGACGACGGCGTCCGGCTTGCCGTCGGCGATCTTCTTGCCGGAGACAAGCACGACCAGGCGCTGCGAGAAGCTCATCACCGCGCTCATGATGTGTTCGATCATGATGATCGTGATGCCGCTTTCGTTCAGCCGCTTGAGCAGCGCGACGATGTCCTCGACCTCGGAATGCGACAGGCCGGCCATCGATTCGTCGGCGACCAGCAGCTTTGGCTCCGCCGCCATGGCGCGCGCCAATTCCAGCTTGCGCATTTCGACCTGCGTCAGATCGCGCGGCCGCTGCTGCGCCTTCTGGTCGAGGTTGACCAGCTTGAGCAGCTCATCGCAGCGTGCGTCGATGTCGTCGGCGTGCAGCGGAGTGCCGCTGCGCTTGTGCACCGTGTAGAACATCGGGATTTTCATATTCTCGGCGAGCGTCAGGCTGTGGAACGGCCGCGGCAGCTGGAAGCTGCGCGCGAGGCCGCGATGCGTCCGCTCGTGCGTGGCGAGCCCATTCATCGGGTGGCCGTCGAATTGCACCGTGCCGGTTTCGTTGGTGAGCGTGCCGCACATGCAATTGACCAACGTCGACTTGCCGGAACCGTTGGGTCCGATCAGCCCAACCCGTTCGCCCTGCGCGACGGTGAGATCGATGCCATCGAGCGCCACAAAGCCGCCGAAGCGCTTGCCGAGGCCCCGTACGTCGAGCAAGGAATTCATACCGTCACGCGCTGTTCGGTCTCTGACCGATACAGTCCAGTCACCTCGGCTCGCTGTAGATACCAGATGGCAACGATATCGATGACGAGCACACAGGCATGAATGATGACGTTCAGCGTCGAGCTGTCCAGCCAGATATAGGTAAAAGACAGCGGAATCGAGATCGCCAGCGTGGCCGTAGTGAACAGCGGGCTCCAGCGATCAAGCTTCGTTAGCCCGTAGGCGGAGGCCAGATAGGCCAGCGAAAGAACAATTTCGACCACGCCCAGCCCCGCCAGCACAGAATTTTTCGCACCCATGGCCGCTGCGAGGCCGAACACCACGCCGCCGAGGCCGACGATGAAGCAATAGCTCGCGAGCACCAGTATGCCGACCGCGCGGGCGTTCAGTTTCGAAGGTGCGGTGGTGCGGAGGAAATCGCCGTACAGGCCGACAATGCCGCTCGGCGCCATGATGACGAAGCCGATGAGCAGAATGCCGACGATCAGAAGATTGACCGCCGACGAAATTGTCACCGTCGCAATCTGCTGCAAGGTTCCGAGCAGGATCGCGCCGATCAGCGGCCCGATCCAGCTTGTGGTGCCGCCGATCATCGGCATCGCGATGGAATTGACGCCGTAGCTCAGGCCGAAGGCCGTGCCGGGATCGACATAGCCGATGTAGTAGGGGAATGGCGCGCCGGCCATGCCCATGAGCGCGCCCGATATCGTGGTGGCGACCAACTTCAGCCGCAACGTCGGAACGCCGCAGGCCTCCGCGGCAATTTCGTCGTCGCGGATCGTCGCAAAACCGTAACCGAGGCGGGACCGCTCGATCAGGCGCGCAACAGTGACCGCGAGCACCGACAGGACGATCATCGTGAGCGCCAGGTAATGGATATAGCGCAACTCGTAAGCGCCAATGGCGACGCTTTGCGGCGCGATGATATAGGCGCCGCGTGCGCCGCCGACAAAGCTCCAGTTGAGCACCAGTGTCTGCAGCACGACGGCAAGCGCCAACGTGGCGATGGCGAAGAACGCGCCGCG
>DAISKM010000025.1:0-3035 GCA_036820945.1 Pseudolabrys sp. | reverse complement strand
AACGTGAGGTAGCCGGTGCCGAGGCCGATGATGCCGGCCATGATTCCCGCGATCACGATGAGCATGGGAAGCGACAGCGGGAGAATCGCGTCCGCCACCGGCAACAGCGCGTCCGGAAAATACCGTCCGGTGTTTGCAGCCAGCTTGTGCAGCGTCACGGTCGAATATGCGCCGACCGCAAAAAATCCGGCCGAGCCAAAATTCACGTATCCGCAATATCCGCCGAGAATGTTCCAGGCCGTTGCGAGAACGATGAATTGCAGGACGACAAAGCCGGCATAAAAAATGTAATCGTTGCCAATCCACAGTGCGCAGACGAAGCCGGTCAGGCCGACCAGCATTGCGACAATGAAGAAAACCGGTGAACGCACGATTGGCCTCGCCTAGCGTCCGAACAAGCCGGATGGCCGAAAGGCCAGTGTGAGCAGCAGAAAGCCGAAAGACACCGCCGGCGCCCATGACGGGCCGTAAAATGTCGCGGTGATGCTTTCGACGATGCCGAGTAGCATGGCTGCAATCAGGGTTCCGGGCAGGCTTCCAAGCCCGCCAAGCACACAGATCGCGAAGACGCGGCCGATATATTCGCGGCCGACCGACGGTTCGACCGGTTGAATTACGATCAGGCACGCTCCGGCCAGCGCCGCGGTCGCGATCGAAATCGAAAATGCAATGCGCTTGATGCGAACCGGATCGGCGGCCATCAGGCGCAACGCAAGCTGATCCTGTGACACCGCCATGATGGCGCGGCCGGTGAATGTCCGCGTCAAAAACACCTGCAGCAGCGCCAGCATGATCAGCGAGAGCACGCAGGGAATCAGCATTCGCATCGGTATGGAGAACTGGCCGAAGCGGTAGGCATGGTCCGTATAGCCGGCCGTCACGTAACGGTAGTCGACGCCGAACACCAGGATCAGCATGACTTCGGTGACGAACAGCAGGCCGAAGAAGAAGGCAAGACCACGCAGCGCATCCTGTCCGCGCTGCTCGAACGAGACGTAGTACACCTGATAGACCGCGGACCCGAGCAAATAGAACGCCGGCAGCACGGCGATGCTGATCAGGATCGGATCGACTCCGAATGTTTGATTGATGATATAGGCGATGTAGGAACCGAGGATGATGAAAGCCGGATGCGCGATGTTGACGATGTCGAGAATGCCGAACGCGATCGAAATCCCGACCGTCACCGCGGCATAGAACCCGCCGAGTAACAGGCCCGCAACGATCGCGTTGATTAACAGTTCGAACGGAAAATCCATTCCCCCAAGCGTCCCTTCGTTATTATTCCCGTTCGGCGGGCTTTACGCGCCAGTGTGCAGGAAGGCTGGTGGCTTGACTAGTCTGCCGAGCTTGCAAAATAAACATGAAATCCGCGGCAAAATGAAACGCCCGCTGTGGGGCGGGCGTTTCAAAAATAATCGGTGAATCAAGCAGCAGCCGATTGCGGCGTCACGCCGGCGGGCAATGCCATCGGCTTGTTCGCGCTATCCTTAAATTCGACGGTCATGAAGACCATTTCGCGATCCCCGAGGTTTTCGAGATCGTGAACTTTGAATTCGCCTTTGCCGTAGCTTTCGTGGCGGGTTTCGCCCGGCTGATATGTATATTCGACCGTCGTGCCATCATGCACATGCTGTCGTCCCCGGCCGCCGGAAACTGAGGTCCAGAAATAATCCAGCACGTGGCGGTGGAAGCCGATGCGCTCGCCCGGCGCCAGACGGATGATCCATACGCGGGTGCGCTCATTCTCCGACAGCAGCGTGGTGCCAACGCAGGGGTTCGGATTCTTGCTCTCGCGCTCGAATTCGGCGGCGATGTCTGCCTGCCATTGCGACTCGTCCTTTTTCTCGGCCTGCTTGTCGAGCATGGTCAAAGCCATGGGAATTCCTCCAAAGCTGCTCGCTGTCATATATAGGATAAACAGGTAAACGAAAAGATCGAGGCTGATCTCTTGGCCGGGGCTCACGGAAAGCGCGCACTGATTATCGGCGGTTCGATGAGCGGATTGCTCACCGGGCTTTTGCTGCGGCGCGCCGGCTGGAACGTCGATATCTACGAGCGTGTGGAGAGCGAGCTGTCCGGCCGGGGCGCCGGGATAGTCGCCCAGCGGGAATTGATCGAAAGGCTGCGTGGGCTCGGCCTCGCTACACAAGACCTTGGCGTTCAGATCACAACCCGCAAAATTCTCGATGCACAAGGCCGGTTGACGCATGAATTCGAATGTCCGCAGGTGCTCACCGCGTGGGAGCGGGTTTACCGCCTGCTGCGCGATGCGTTTCCGGCTGCGCATTATCACCGCGGACGCGGGCTCGTAAAACTCGCGCAGAATTCGGAATCAGTTCAGGCGCATTTTTCCGATGGCGAAATCATTGAATCGGATCTGCTTGTCGGAGCCGACGGCATCCGCTCGACCGTGCGTCAGCAAGTGCTGCCGGATGTAACACCACGCTATGCCGGCTACTCCGCCTGGCGCGCGCTGATCGCCGAAAAAGCTTTTCCGCCGGACGTGCACCGCGAGCTCTTCGAGTACATGACTTTCGGCCTGCCCAGGGGCGAGCAATTTCTGGGATATCCGGTCGCAGGGCCTGACAATGATTTGCGTCCCGACCATCGCCGCTACAACGTGGTCTGGTATCGGCCTGCGGATGAGTCGACGAAATTGCAATGGCTGCTCACCGACGAGCGCGGTGTGACACATGCGATATCGATTCCTCCGCCATTGATCCGTAAGGAAGCAATCGCCGAAATGCGCGCCGATGCGGAGAGATTGGTAGCGCCGCAGTTCCGGCAAATCGTGCGGCTGATCGAGGAACCGATCCTGCAGCCGATCTACGACCTGGAATCGCCGCGCATGGCTTCTGGCCGGGTTGCGATCGTGGGCGATGCGGCTTTTGTGGCGCGGCCGCATGTGGCGGCCGGCGTTTCGAAGGCTGCCGACGATGCGGCCGCGCTCGCCGACGCTCTGCAAATAGAAGCCGCCGTCGAAGCGGCACTCAAGCGTTTCGAGACGGCACGGCTGGCGCAAAACCATCGCA
>DAISKM010000024.1:0-16286 GCA_036820945.1 Pseudolabrys sp. | reverse complement strand
CTTTCATTGGCCGAACAATCTGCTTATCAAAACTGTGACGTGGTCAACCTAGAGCAATTGGGCTGGGCCAGTTCAAGCGACAATCCGGGGTTGGCCGTCTCGTCGCAGGATTTGGCGTTTTTGATTTACACATCGGGCTCCACCGGGCAGCCCAAGGGCGTCGTGCAGACGCATGCCAATCTGCTGCACGATAGCCTGATTTATTGCAACGGCCTGCATATCTGCGCGGCCGATCGCATTGCCCTGCTCGTCGAGGGGGACGTCATTGGCGCCGACCTTCGCGTCTGCCATGGCTCGCGCGCCGGCGGATTCATTGTCCTCGGCTTCCTCAGCGCTCCGGGTCAGCGCGTTCAGGCCTCCCGCCATGGCAAATACGACGCGGTCGGCCGGCCAATCGAAGGTCGGCGTCAGCTCGGCCCCGTCCTGCACGCCGATACGCCCGGAGGTGCCGGCGCCGACGTAGACGATGCGTCCGCCGCGCTGCAACGCTGGGACGGCATCGTCCACTGCTTTGGCGATCGCGCCAAGGGCGCCACGAACCGCCGCGGCTGCCTCGAGCTGTCCCTCATACATGGCCGCGATCATCTCGCTCGCTGACCAGGAATCGAGTTCGACGTAACGTGGGTCGATTTGCTCGGTGCGCATGACCCTGTCCAGGTATATCGAAGACGCGGCCGGCATTTGCTCTGCCAGCCCAGATACTAGCCCTTCATGACCGCACGCCGGGCGAGATGCAAGGCGCCATCCACTGCATCGCCTTCGACCGGAACGAGTCGGCGCTGGACATCGGGCGCGAGCCACGGCTGCATCGATGAGGCGAGTCCGCCCAGGAGCGCGACGCGGGAAGCGCCGGAATCGGACAGGCGGCGCACCAGTTCATCAATATGTTCCGCGGCTTCGCGTACGATTCGCCGCGCGACAGGATCGCCGGCGTCCGCGTGCCGCATCACCAGGGGTGCGAAGGTCGCATAATCCGTAGCCGTCGCCCGGTCCATCCAGGCGACCGCCTCGAACGGATCGTTGTGGAAGCGCAACATCACCTCGCGTGTGAGGCTGGTGCCCACGATCCGCTCATCATAGGCGAGCAAGGCTTGGCGAATTGCGTGCAGCCCGAGATCGGCGCCGCTGCCCTCGTCGGATATGGGAAAGCCATAGCCGCCGACCCGGACCTCGCGTCCTCCGACAACGGCAAAGCCGACGCTTCCCGTTCCAACGATGACGATTCCCCCGTCTCGCGCGCCATGCGCCCCGATACAGGCGATCGTCGCATCATGAGCGTAAACGACCGAACGAAACGGATGCGGCCGCAGCACAAGCTGCTCGAGCGCGCCTTTACGGCCCACCCCGGCAAGGCCGACGCCGGCATGCACGGAGCTGAGCGTGTTGCCGTCAAGCCCGGCTTCCTCGAGCGCGACACGACAGGCCTTTTCGATTTCGACAAGCGCGCGATCGACTCCAAGCCGCAACGTGGCGGGGCCGGCAATGCCGCTTCCAAGGAAGCGCCCATTCGCATCCTCGATGCGCGCGCGGCAGCCTGTGCCGCCGCCGTCGACTCCGGCGAACAGGAGACCGGCTGATGCTGACGCCGTCATCCTGCGACCCGCCGTATGTCCGCCCCACATTGGACCAGCTTGCGGTCGAGAGACTCATAGCCGCGATCAAGGTGATAGATGCGATGGACCGTCGTCTCCCCTTCGGCGGCCAGCGCCGCAATGACGAGGCTCACCGATGCGCGCAGGTCGGTGGCCATCAGTTCGGCGCCATGCAGGCCCTCGACGCCACGCACCAACGCCGTCGAGCCCTGGAGCGAAATGTTGGCGCCGAGTCGTCCGAGCTCGGGGACGTGCATGAACCGGCTCTCGTATACGGTTTCGCGCACGACCGATGCACCCGATGCGATGGTCATCAGGGCCATGAACTGCGCCTGCAAGTCGGTCGGAAATCCTGGATACGGCTCGGTTGTTATGTCGATGGCCTGCAAGGGGGCCGAGCGAACGACCATCAGTCCGCGATCGGTTGGCCAGATCTGAACTCCGGCGCTTTCAAGCGCCGCGCCGACCGAGCCGAGATGCTCCAGATGTGCGCCGAGAATCTCAAGGTGACCGCCGGTGATCGCAGCGGCAATGGCATAAGTTCCGGCCTCGATGCGGTCGGTAATCAGGTCGTGGCGCGCGTGTTGGAGAGCATCGACGCCTTGCACGAGAATGCGATGCGTTCCCGCGCCCTCGATGCGCGCGCCCATCGCGGCCAGACAGAGCGCAAGGTCGCAGACTTCCGGATCGCGCGCTGCGTTCAGGATTTCGGTTTCACCGCGTGCGAGGACTGCGGCCATCAACGCCGTCTCGGTGGCGCCCACGGACGGCGAGGACAATACGATACGGCTCCCGCGCAACCGGTCGGCTTTGGTCCGCGCCTGAATGTAACCGGACTCGATATTCACGTCGGCGCCGAGCGCCTCGAGTGCCTTCAGATGAAGATCGATGGGTCGCGCGCCAATCGCACAGCCTCCCGGCATGGACACGCGCGCCGACCCGAAACGGGCCAGCAGCGGTGCAAGAACGAGAATGCTGGCGCGCATGCGGCGCACCATGTCGTAGGGGGCCTGCGCGTTGCGGGCGCCTGATGCGTCCAGCACAAGCACCCGTCCGGGCCCACGGCTGCCGACCACACCGAACTCCCGCATCAGGGCGAGCATGGTATCGACGTCGCTCACCTCAGGAACGTTTGACAGCTCAAGCTGCGCGGGACTTAGCAATGCGGCGGCAATCTGGGGCAGGGCGGCATTCTTCGCCCCACGGACCTGGACCGAACCCTCAATGCGTTTGCCGCCGCGAATGACCAACCGGTCCATCTGCTTGCTCTTTCTCCACCCGCAGGTAATGCCCTGTGTATTCGGCTTTCTTTAATCTAGATTGGATTTGTTGCACTACCAACGCAGCCTGTCATGGCAGATGAAACAGGGTCGAAATAATCCTGCAGCCACTGGGGAACACGCGGTACTGGCTGACCGCGTTTTTGACGGCCACGGCTGGCGCAACGGGGCCGCAGTGGTCGTCCGGGACGGCCGCATTGTTGGAGTCGGCGCAACGGCCGAGGTTCGCGCCGATTGCCCCCAGATCCGTCTGCCGCCCGGCGTCTTTCTGGCACCCGGGTTCATAGATCTCCAGGTCAATGGCGGCGGCGGCGTTTTGCTCAACGATCAGCCCACGATAGACGGCATGCGGGCAATCGCTCGGGCTCACCGTCGCTATGGTACGACGGCCTGTCTTCCGACTCTGATTACCGATACGCGCGAAAAAATGCGCACCGCCATTGCGGCGGCTCGCTCGATCGCAGGCGAAGGCGGGGTTCTCGGCCTGCACCTGGAAGGCCCTTTCATCAGTCCGCAACGGCCGGGCGTCCATCGGTCCGATCGGATCGCATACCCCGGCCCAGGCGACCTGGAGGAATTGTGCGATCTGGCAGGCGCCGGCAGCTCCCTGGTCACGCTCGCACCCGAATGTGTTCCGGCAGGGTTTGTCCGCACCCTCGTCTCGTCGGGCGTGCGCGTTTCGATTGGTCACAGCGAAGCGACAGCTACCGATGTCATGCAGGCCACCGAGGATGGCGCGACGGGCGTAACGCATCTGTTCAATGCAATGCCGCCAATGAGCGCGCGCGAGCCGGGAATCGTCGGCGCTTCGCTGGCGGAGCGCCGGCTGACGGCTGGTCTCATCGTCGACGGATTTCATGTCGATCCGGTCTCGATCCGCGCCGCGTTCTCGGCGAAGGGCTTCGACCGGATTGCGCTTGTAACTGATGCCATGCCGACGGTCGGTGCATCACTTGATCGGTTCGAACTGGTTGGTCGAAATATCAGGCTGACTGACGGACGGCTGACTACGGAAGAAGGCACACTCGCGGGCGCGCACCTCGATATGGCCTCGGCGGTGCGCAATGCGGTCAGGTTGGCAAATATCCCCCTCGAAGATGCGCTCCGCGCGGCTTCGCTGACGCCAGCGCGATTTCTTGGATTCGACAACGAGCGTGGAACACTCGTTCCAAATGCTCGCGCCGATCTGGTTGCGTTGACGCAGGAGCTGCAGGTTGTTGCAACCTGGGTTGATGGCAGCCGCGGCGATGCGAACAGCGGCTGATGTTTCGGTAGCATCTCGTCATGCCCGCGCTTGTCACGGGCATCCACGTCTTCCTTGTCTGTTGGTGCAAAGACGTGGATGGCTGGGACAAGCCCGGCCATGACACCGAGAAACAACTATCGCCCTCTATAACGCAGATATTGTTTCCGCTCCTCAAGCCATGCCTGTTCATCTGCGAGCGCCAGCGCATCCAGATCGTCTGGCATGGCCGATGCATCATCCACCCATTCGCGCAACGCCGGACCGCCGTTGATGACATCGATCGGCGGTCTCCCATGCTCGTACTCGTAAGCGAAATCGCGCCAGAGCGGATAGTCGGGGTACAGGCGCCGGATAGCCTTGAAAGCGAGTGTCTGGATGCGCCAGGGCTTGAAGGTGTAGTGCTCGTAGTGCGGACCCTCGGTCTGGATCTGCACCCCGTGGCAAAGCTGACCGACGTGTTTATGAAACGTGGGCTCGAACCAGCATTCGCGCAGACGGCAGCCATCGAGCCACCGCGGAGCAAGCGCGTTCATTTCCTTCACGACGGCCCGTGCATCCATATCGGGCGCGCCGAACACTTCGAGAGGCCGTGTGGTGCCGCGCCCTTCCGAAAGCGTCGTGCCCTCAAGCATCACTGTGCCTGCATAGGCGCGCGCCATCCACAAATTCGGTGCGTTGGGACTGGGATTGATCCACGCGCGAGTACCCAAGGGCCAGCCGAAACCTGGCCCGGCGTCGGGCTGCCAGTCCTGCATCTCGATCAAGCGATAGTCGACATCGAGCTTGAGCGTCCTGACGAACCACAGGCCGAGCTCGCCGAGCGTAAGCCCATGACGCATTGGCAACGGTCCTGCCCCCACAAAGCTTTCCCAGCCGGAGCGCAACGTCAGACCTTCGACCGGCCGACCCGCAGGATTGGGTCGATCAAGGACGTACACAGTCTTGCGGTGTTGCGACGCCGCTTCGAGGACGTAACGCAGGGTCGTGACGAAGGTGTAGATGCGGCAGCCCAGATCCTGCAGATCGACGAGCATGAGGTCGAAGGTGTCCATCATCGCGTCTGTCGGCTTGCGTACTTTTCCATACAGGCTGAAAACCGGGATGCGGTGCACCGGGTCGATGAAGTCGGGCGATTCAATCATGTTGTCTTGCTTGTCGCCGCGCAGTCCATGCTGCGGACCGAACGCCGCGCTGATCTTGACGTCGCCGCAGGCGGCGAGCGCATCAATCGCGTGCGTCAACTCTTCCGTCACCGAAGCGGGATGGGCGAGCAAAGCCACGCGCTTGCCGGCAAGCGGCGCACGCAAGGTGCGTTCGGCGAGAAGTCGATCGATGCCAAATTTCATGATTGCACGGCCGGAGAAAACTCGTAGTCAAAACTGTCGGCATGATGGAAGTCCGGCTTCCCGGGCGGATGTGCCAGTGCCCAATATGACTTGCAGCCGCTCGTGTCCTCGATCATGGCCGACAAACCGAGACGCCATGGTCCATTGCGTGGCAATTCAGCGAGACGACCCAATTCGAGCGAGACTCGCATCGTGTAGCAGTCATCGTTCGAATTGATTGCGATCACAGGTGCGTTGATCTCGCGCGCCACGCGCATCCCGGTTCGGTAACCACTGAACCGATACGCCGCCCATTGTGTCGAAGGTGCAAAGTTGAATTCGTAGTAGCCGGCGCCCGCCGAACCGCGCACGAATGCCTCAAAGCAAGTGTGTTGCCAAAGCTGGTCGCTGCGCGAAATGGCCACGACTGGCGGCATGCGAATTTCGTTCAGCTTGCCTGTCACGACATAGGACAACTGCAAACTATCGGGGTACGGACAGTCGACAACTACTTCAACGTGCGCCGGTGCGATGCAACGGGAGTCCGGATGAGGCCTCAGGGATCGGCGCATGTGGGCATTCTATCGGGCGGCTGTTTGTTGTCACATGCGGGGAGCTTCGAGCACGGGCAGAAGTGTCCAAGTTAAGCTTAAAACAAAGTGACATACCCGGACTGCAATGAACCAATCTTGACGGAGGTTGCGCTCCTATGGACAATAAACGCCATTGAAATAATCGGCATTATGGGGCGGAGGGGCTTTTGAGCGCTCGCATCCTTTCTGTCGGCGCGGTTGCCTTGTTCAGCGCTGCGATGTTCACGGCTTCGCCTTGCGCGGCCCGTGAGAATGTCAGTTTCGCCGGCTATTCCGCTGGAACTATCGTGATCAAGACGAATGAGCGCCGCCTTTATTACGTAACGGGCGACGGCAAGGCGATCCGCTATCCGGTTGGAGTCGGCAAAGCGGGCATGTCCTGGTCTGGGAAAGTGGAAATCGACGGCAAATACATCAAGCCTGCCTGGCAGGCCCCTGAATCAATTAGGAAAGATTATTCCCGGGAGCCTGCGGTGATTCCGGGCGGCAGCCCTTCGAACCCGATGGGTGCAGCAGCGCTGACGCTCAGCGGTGGCGGCCAATATGCCATCCACGGCACCAACAGTCCGGGATCGATCGGCGGGTTCGTCTCGCACGGATGTTTTCGCATGTACAACCAAGACATTATGGACCTGTACGCGCGCGTCAGCGTGGGCACCCCGGTTGTTGTCTTGCGATGAACCTTGGACCGGCGGAAAATAAAAACATGAAATCGCGCGTATTTACCTCCGTGAAGGTTGGCGTCGTTATCGCCGTTTTGTCGCTGATGACATTACCGGCCTCGGCGTATTGGCAGTTCATGGAAAGACCGCCCGGGGCCGAGGTGAAACCGTCGCCTCGATACAGCAGCAAAAAACAATGCGAGGACGCCCTCAAGAAGGCCGAGGCGGCCTTGAAGAAGGCTTACCCGGACCGTTTTCCACTGGTCGGAAGCTGCGAAGAATTCCGCTGAGGCCGGATCTGCTCCGGTTTGGGCTGTATTTGCGGGACATATCGCCGATTGTTGGGGAGTGTGACTTTTCCGCACTAGCCGCAAATCACGGACGGCGATAGTGGTTTACAGGTCTACAGCGCAAATAACTGGGGAGCGTTATGAAAAAGTTCCTAGTCGTTCTATGCTCGGCCGTCCTCGCCTTCGGCCTCGCGGGTTGCTGGGGAAAAGGGAAGGCTCCGGTGGGTAAGGGTAAGGCCCCGGTTGTTCAGACCCGCGGCTAAAGCCTTAGACGCGCACTACGTTCGGGGTCGGCGTTCTTGCCGGCCTTTTTGGGGACGTGGGGTCGCGAGTTCGGACGCTGTTCCAACGGGGGGCTTGCGGTTGTTCTGTGCGCCTAAAGCGGCATTGTTGCCGGCAGAAAGGCTGACATGCGTACCCCTTATCAGTTGGCACTGAGCGTTCGTTTCCTGGCAACTGTGACTTTGGTAGCCATCCCCCTTGGGTTGATGGCGTCACCGGCTGCTGCACAGGACTCGGTCGCCCCGGCTCCAAGCTCGCCCGAGTCCGCGCCTGCAAAACCGACCCAGGCCTACAAGCCGTATTTCGTCGAATTCCGCTCGCGCGCCGCCGCGAGCTACGGCCACATGTATGTGCTGTACGGGCAGCTGAATGGTCAGGGCGAAATAATAAAAAGCGATATCGCCGGGCTGCACCCGAAAGGCGATGCCAACGACTGCGAAAATTGCAGTCTGATTCCCTGGACCGTGGGGCATTTGTTGTTCGTGCCCTCCGAAACCGGAGCGAGCGACGGCGATCTTGAGGAAAAATACGTAAGCGACCGCTACCGCGTCATGTTGGACGCCGCTGCGTTCAAAAAAGTCGCTGCCTACATCAAGGAGAAGAAGGCCGAGAAGCCGTTGTGGAACGCGCTCGTCAACAACTGCGTGACCTTCGGAAATGATATTGCCGGCTACATGGGGTTGAAGACTCCTTCGGGAGCCAATTTGCTGAAACCGGAGGTATACATCCACGACCTTCGTGAGATGAATGGCGGCAAGCCGCAAAAGGCTCTGAGGTTTGCGGCGCCGAGTTCGTCAAAGCCGGCGGGAGCTCAGCCGCAGTCCACACCGAAGAAGAAAGAACCGGTCGCGAATTTGGCGCCATCACCGGCCGTCGAGGTCTCTGGCGCGACGCGCTAGATCCTGATTCGATCAGGTTGAAACGTCCCTCTTCCGTTCGTCCTCGCGCAAGCGGGACCCAATCTTTTCATAACGCTGGATTCCCGCTTTCGCGGGAATGAACGGAAGAAAATCATCTTCGCGATTGCCATCGGAGCACGCGCTGATTCCGGGTCGCCATTCAAATACGCACGAATTGACCGGCTTCGCTGGCGCCGCTCAATTCATTTGCCGATATTCGGGTTGAGCCGCTTCGCCTCGGCTATGTCGGCCTCGGCCCCGGCCTTGTCTCCCATCCGCTGCCGGTCGAGACCCCGATATAAATAGAAATCGGCATCGTTTGGGTTCAGCCGGATTGCCTCGCTGTAATCCGCAATCGCGAGGTCATATCTGTCTTTATTCTCGTGAGCGACGGCACGGTTGTAGAAAGCGATGGCCATGTTCTCTTTCGCATCGGTGCCTGATTGAATGAGCGCGGTGCAGCTTCTGATTTGCGTATCCCAATCGATTCCCGAATTTCCTGTACAGAATTGCCAATGCGAAGATAGCTGTGCCACAGCGGGCATTGTCATCGCCGCAATCGCCATGCAGACCGTGCGCAGACGCATCACAATCGGCACGGAGGCTCTCCTTTTCAGCAAGCCGACAAAGTTCGATAACATATCTGTTTTCCTGCGCGCATCACAGGTACGCTCATGACGATCTGGTTACGGTCCTGCGTTGACGGCATTTGACACCATGGAATTGCGGCATCTTCGATACTTCGTAGCGGTCGCCGAAAAATTGCATTTCTCGCGGGCGGCCGAAGACCTCAATATTTCAACGCCGACACTCAGCCACCAGATTCAAGCTTTGGAGCGCATGCTGGGCGCGCAGCTTCTTTCAAGGAAAAAAAAGAGCGCCGTCGCGCTGACGCACACGGGCAAGCGGTTTCTCGAGGAAGCAAGGGCAACGCTGAGACAGGCGGAAAATGCGGAGCTGGTCGGAAAACGCGCCGCGCGCGGCGACATCGGGACTGTCGCTATCGGCTATATATTGTCGGCGAGTTGCATGGGATTGCTGCCCGACCTGATCGGAAATTTCCGCAAGACAAACCCGAATGTCTCGCTGCAGATTGTGCGGATGGAAACATTTCCGCAGATGAAGGCGTTGATTGACGGAATTCTCGATGTGGCCTTCATCAGGGCCCCGCAACGGTATCCTGCCGAGCTCACGGGCTTTGTCGTCGATCGCCACCCTTACTATGTTGCAATCCCGGAAGGCCATCCCCTCGCTCGACGCAAGCAAATCAACCTCGCGATGCTTGCGCAGGAGTCGTTCGTCGCCGGCTCGCTGGAACTGGAGGTCGGCTTTTGGGGGAACCTGGGCGCGATCGCGAAGCCTGGACAGTCGCTCCGTATCGTGCAACGAACCCACGACATCTTCTCTCTGCTCACCTTTGTTGCGGCCGGAGTCGGGTTGGGGATCATTTCCGCACCGATGCAGGGCGTGGTCATTCCGGGCATCGTCTATCGAAGGATCTCAGGCGCTCTGCAAGAGGCCGAAATCGCCCTGGCGTATCGAAAAAGCGAGAGTTCCCCCGTGGTCAAGTCATTCATCCAGCAGTTGCGGGCGAGAGGACGGATACATTCGTAGTTAATGGATCGGCACACGAGATTGACCCATAGTGTGGCGCACGCTCTTTCCGGAGATGACGTTAATGCATGACGCGGGCGTCCGGCTTCCGCTTCTGCTTCAGCCTGTTGCCCTGCGGGGGATATTTTCCCGCAATCGCATCGTCGTTTCGCCAATGTGCCAATACCAGTCGATGAGCGGCGGCCCGACGGACTGGCATCTCGTGAACCTCGGGAAATACGCCATAGGCGGCGCGGGCATCGTGTTCACCGAAGAAACGGCGGTGGAGGAGCGTGGCCGCAAAACCTATGAGTGCGCCGGGATCTATTCGGACGATCATGTTCCCGCCTACCGGAGGATCACCGACTTCATTCGCACCCAGGGCGCGCTTCCGGCGATCCAGCTCGGTCATGCCGGGCGAAAGGCATCGAGCGATGTGCCGTGGAAGAACTTCAAGCCGCTGGACGAGACCGATGCGGCGCGTGGTCTGAAACCCTGGACGGGAAAATCGTCAAGCGCGGTTCCCGATCCGCGGCCAGGCTCGTCGACGCCGATTGCGATGTCCACGAGCGACATCCGAGATATGGTCGAGGTCTGGCGCGATGCGGCGGTTCGCAGCGTGGATGCAGGTTTCGATATTTGCGAAATTCATGGAGCACACGGCTATCTGATCCACCAGTTCCTCAGCCCGCTCGCGAACCGCCGCAACGACAGCTATGGCGGAGATTTGAACGGCCGCATGCGTTTCGCCCTCGAAATTGCCGAGGCGGTGAGGGCCGTGTGGCCGCAAGACCGGCCACTGTTTTTCCGCTGCTCCGCCACCGACGGCCCGGAAGGTGTATGGACGATCGACGACACCATAGTGTTGTCGCGCGAATTGCGCGATCGCGGCGTGGACGTCATCACCTGTTCATCGGGCGGAATCAGCGGACCGATCAACACTGCAATCGTGCCGCGCCATCCGGGCTACCACGTTGCCTATTCGGATCGCGTGCGCCGCGAAGCCGGCATCAAGACCGTTGCCGTCGGATTGATTACCGAGGCTAACCATGCCGAGCAGATTCTCCGCGACGGCCAGGCGGACCTGATCGCGCTTGCGCGCGAGCTTCTTTACAATCCGCATTGGCCTGTTCATGCTGCCAGGGAATTGGGCATTGAGAACTATCTCGATGTCCTTCCATTTGCTCTTTCGTGGTGGCTCAAACGCCGGGAAGAAGTGCGCCGGTTAAAACCGAACTGAGCGCGCCGTCAGCGTAACGACTGCGGGGAATGCCATGCTGTTGCGCGTGATCTTTGCGGCGCTGCTCGTGGGATTTTCGCATCACGCCGCGCTGGCGCAATTTCCGACGAGGCCGGTCCACATTGTCGTTCCCTACCCGCCCGGAGGCGCTGTCGATTCTTTCGCGCGCGTGCTGTCGCAGCAGCTCTCGGATGTCTGGGGCCAGCAGGTTGTCGTCGACAATCGGCCCGGTGCCAGCACGATGATCGGCGCCGAGCAGGTCGCGAAGTCACCCGCCGACGGCTACACGCTTCTGCTCTCGGCAGAACTGACCTTCGTGACCGTGCCTCATCTTTACGAAAAGATGTCCTACGATCCGCTGAAGGATTTTGCCCCGATCACCGGCCTGGTTTCAGCGACGCAAGCCCTCGTTGCCAACCCGTCGCTGCCGGCGAAGACGGTTAAAGATATCGTTGCGCTCGCCAAGGCGAAACCGGGCGAGCTCAGTTACGGATCGTTCGGGATCGGCTCGACGGGACATCTGAATATGGAAGTGCTGCAGGCGATGACCGGCGTGCGTTTCAATCATATTCCGTACAGCGGGGCCGGGCCTGCGATGAACGACGTCATCGGCGGTCACATCAACTTCATGTTTGCCGCCTTGAGCATAGTCAAAGGCAACGTGCAGGTTGGTAAACTGCGTATGATCGGGGTCGGGAGCGATCATCGCAGCCGTGAATTTCCTGACGTGCCGACAATCTCGGAGTCGGGTGTTCCTGGATTCGAAGCCAAATCCTGGTTTGGACTTGTAGCACCTGCGGGAACGCCCGCGGACATTACCAAGAAGATAAATAACGACGTTGCCAAAGTGCTCACGGATTCGGCCTTCGCGGAAAAATATCTTGCCGCACAGGGACTGGAGCCGATCGTTAGTTCACCTGAACAATTTGTGACATTTATTCGCGACGAAACTGTGAAATGGGGCAAGGTCGTCAGGGACGCGAATATAAAGATAACGAAGTAGCGTCTGATCTGTCGACACGCAGCCGCTTGAGGATTTGTCCAATCAGTTTTTCCGACTATTCACGTGCTTTGGTTAACGTGCTCGACTCACGGTGAGCACTCGACTTTGTTTCCCTCTTGTAAATGAAGTCGGCAACAAACATCCGTGATGTGCTGAAAGTCGTCTGTTTGGGCGACGCGGGTGCCGGCGAGAATTTGTTAAAGACATCCTGCCTGAGCGTCGTGAATGACCGGGGCTGCCTCACGACGTTCAAACAATTTTTCGTTTTGAGGCAGGTGTCATGAGTAAAAATATTTTCACGTCGTCGACCGGTCTGCAGCTTTCCAATTCCGCTCAGTCACGCATTGCCGAAAGTTCAAAACCTCAGCGCGATGAAGCCATCACCGTCGAACTCAACGACGGCCACGGCGCGAGGCTCGATGTCGCCGCGGTCGTGCAAGATACGCCTTTCGAGGCACTTGTTTCTGTTGCCGACGGCCAGCCGACTGCATCCGAAAGCGACAGGATCCTTCCCAGCGCTGCCGCCTTCCACGATGCTTCGGTCGATCCTCTCCGCCACGGAATGGTGCCGCTGGGGCTGCTGGGCGCGGAAGGAAAGAACGGGAATCTTGTCGCCGGCGTCAGTCATCCCCTGACGCCGCATCAGAATGCCGTCGGGACGCCGCCTACCGTCACGGTGCCGCCGCCGGGCGGTCAGTCGACCACGGTGTTCGAGGCGGGACTTGGGCCGCGCAACGGCGAGCCCCCAGGCACACATGCGGGCCAGTCAGCGTTTCCAACCACGACGAAGGTCGGCACGATCATCTTCAACTCGCCGGACGGGGTGTCGAAAGTGGAGCTGGGTGGCCTTGTGCTCACGCTGGCCAACCCGTCGGGGAGCTTCACCGATGCGACCGGAACGCTGACGGCGTCGTTTACTTTCAATTCGGTAACCAAAAAAGGTTCAATCACCTACACCTACACGCTGCTCGACAACACGTTAGGCGTTCCGACCGCAAACTTTGCGGTGGCGGTGACTGACACGGATGGCGAGACCAACCCGCCCACCAACCTCGTCATTAAAATCATGGACGATACGCCGGTGGCGCGTGCCGACACGGACGCCCTCACGCCGGGCCAGACGACAGCAAACGGCAATGTGCTCACCGGCGCGGGCACGACGTCATCAGGCGCAGACGTGCAAGGCGCGGACGGTGGCATGACCGTCGTCGGCGTTGCGGCGGGCAATGGCCCGGGCGGCGCCGGCGGGGTGGGTGTGGAAATCGTTGGCGCGCACGGGAAACTGACGCTCAACGCGGATGGAACCTATACCTATGTGTTTACCGGCGGTGGCGGCAACGATGTGTTCACCTACACGATCCGCGATGCCGACAACTCGTTCGCGCACGCGACGCTGACCATTAATCTTGGCGATGCGGCGCCGAGCAATATCGCGATTCCCGCGCCGGGCGGCCAGGTGTTCGAGGCGGGGCTTCCTGCACGTGGCAGCGAGCCGGCGGGTTCCGATCCGACCAAGCCGATCACGACGCAGACGGGCACCATCACCTTCACCTCACCGGACGGGGTGTCGAAGATCGATCTCGGTGGGCTCGTGCTCACAACCGCCAACCCGTCGGGCAGCTTCACCGATGCGACCGGGACGCTGACGGCTTCGTTTACTTACGATCCGCTGACCAGTCAGGGCAGGATTACTTACAGCTACACGCTGCGCGACAATACCATTGGCACTCCATCGGTGAGCTTTCCGGTGGCGGTGACCGATGCTGATGGCGACCGCACGGCGGGCGGCAATCTGGTCATCAATATTGTCGATGACGCGCCGATAGCGGTTGCCGATACCGACAGCGTTGCGGCGGGGCAGACCACGGCCGAGACCGGCAACGTGCTGAGCGGTTCGCCGACTGCGGATGTGCAGAGCGCCGACGGTGCGGCGGTGACAAGCATTGCGTTGGGCAGCGGCACTCCGGTCAATGTGGACCCGACAGCCGGTGCGACCATTGCGGGCAGTTTCGGCACGCTGACGATTCATGCCGACGGCTCCTACAGCTTTGCGCATAACGGTACGCCGGGCGGCGGCACCGATGTGTTCACCTATACGATCAAGGATGGCGACGGCGACCTGTCGAGTGCGACACTGACCATTGCGGTGGCGGACTCGGCGCCGGGTGGCATCCAGATCCCGGCCGCGGGCGGGGCGGATACGCAGGTGTTCGAGGCGGGGCTCTCGGCCCGCGGCAGTGAGCCGGCGGGTTCCGATCCGACCAAACCGATCACGACGCAGACGGGCACCATCACCTTCACCTCGCCGGACCCGACAGCCGGTGCGACCATTGCGGGCAGCTTCGGCACGCTGACGATTCATGCCGACGGCTCCTACAGCTTTGCGCATAACGGTACGCCGGGCGGCGGCACCGATGTGTTCACCTATACGATCAAGGATGGCGACGGCGACCTGTCGAGTGCGACACTGACCATTGCGGTGGCGGACTCGGCGCCGGGTGGCATCCAGATCCCGGCCGCGGGCGGGGCGGATACGCAGGTGTTCGAGGCGGGGCTCTCGGCCCGCGGCAGTGAGCCGGCGGGTTCCGATCCGACCAAACCGATCACGACGCAGACGGGCACCATCACCTTCACCTCACCGTGAGCGAATCAGTTCGAGTTACTTCGCCATACTCCGTTCCTCCGTGCGTCCTATGTTCGAACGACGCGCCTGCTTTCAATGAATCATCTGAATGAAGGAAAGAAGTGCCGAGCCGCTTGCGTTACGCGTGCAGAACTTCAATGAGAGTCTGGAACGCGCCGATCAAAAAATTTTGAGAACCGCAGCGGCATCATCCCCGCAGCGCAGCGACGACAAGAAATGATTTCAGGACTGTGAGCGTGCTTTTGCCGCGAGCCGCTGATGCAGGCGTGGCAGGTCGACAATCATACGTGCGTGCGTGCCTCTGCCGATCTCCTCGGTCTCGTCGCGAGCGCTCACGTTGAATTCGATGCGGCGGCCCTCGACCTTGGTGACCACCGCCTCGGCGGCGACACGATGGCCAACGGGCGTGGCGGCAAGATGCTGGATGTTGACTTCGGTGCCGACCGCGCTTTCGCCCGGGTCGAGATAGTCCCGCACCGCATTCAATGCCGCGTTCTCCATTGCGGTCACCATCATCGGAGTGGCGAACACAGGGGGCAGGGCGGCATCCTTGAACTGATTGGCCAGATGGGCCGGCAAAACGCGCAGCGTGTAAGACCCTTTTGCTCCGACGGGGATCGGTCGCATGGCGTTATCTCCCAGGACGCGGAACATGATTAATCGCGGGGGCAAGAATGACGAGCAGAATCCCGCACAGGGCGATCGGCAAAAAAGACGTGCTGGCGATGCCTGTCAGGTCCCACGCCAACCCGCTGATGACCGGCACAATCACCGCACAGCTGTAGCTTATCGTGAACATTGCAGCCGTCACACGGTGCACGTCATCGGGTGCGCTCAGAAGCGGCGGCAGGGCCAGCACCAGAATCAATATGATTGACGCGGCAAACCCCTGCAGCGTGGCAGCCGCCACGACCCAGGCGCCGGTACCGAACACGATGCCGCCCGTTGCAATCACGCAGAGCAGTCCGCACACGACATAGGGCCAGACTTTGCGTTCGAGCCGGCTGGCAAAAGCGAGCAAAAGGATCGACGCCGGCAACTGGCCGACATTGAGGCCGATCAATGCGGCGCCGATCCATTCGTCCTGGCCGCGGTCCCTCAGATAGTCGGGAATGAAGGCATTGGTTGCAAAATAGGTGGCATTGATGGTGCCGAGCATGATGCCGAGCCGCCAGATCAATGCGTTCCGCCAATCGGGCCACCAGCGGCGTTTCGCCGGCGTCGAGTCGTTGCTCGCGGGCGAGGGCGCCAGCCACATCACCATGATCGTGATGATGGCGACCGGAATGCTCCAGGCCACAAAGGCGGCCTGCCAGCTGCCAACAACTGGCAACACCAGCGCGAACATCAGCGCCACGGGCAGGATTTCGCCGATCAGCAGTCCGTTGGTGTAGACGGCGGTAGCGAACGCGATGCGGTGCGGAACCCACGCCCGTACGGCCGGTGGCAGTGCCACCTGCATGATGGCCACGCCGGCGCCCATCGCTATCGTCATGGCGTAGAGCCATGTTACATCGAGCAGCGCACCGCGCAGCGCGCCGCCGATCGCTGTGAGCGCAAGCCCGACCACCAACGCGGCGCGAATTCCAAGGCGGGCAATCACCAGCGAACCCGGGACCGCCACGATGGCGAACAGC
>DAISKM010000023.1:0-16919 GCA_036820945.1 Pseudolabrys sp. | reverse complement strand
ATCAACTTCATCACCACCATCTTCAACATGCGCGCGCCGGGCATGACCCTGCACAAGATGCCGCTGTTCGTGTGGTCGATCCTGGTGACGGTGTTCCTGCTGCTGCTGGCGCTGCCCGTCCTGGCCGGCGCGATTACGATGCTGCTGACCGACCGCAATTTCGGCACGACATTCTTCGCCAATGACGGCGGCGGCGATCCGATCCTGTACCAGCACCTGTTCTGGTTCTTCGGCCATCCGGAAGTGTACATCCTCATCCTTCCGGGCTTCGGCATGGTCAGCCAGATCGTCGCCACCTTTAGCCGCAAGCCGGTGTTCGGCTATCTCGGCATGGCTTACGCCATGGTCGCGATCGGCGGTATCGGCTTCGTGGTCTGGGCGCATCACATGTACACCGTCGGCATGTCGACCGGCGCGCAGGCCTATTTCATCGCGGCCACTATGGTCATCGCGGTACCCACCGGCGTGAAGATTTTCTCATGGATCGCCACCATGTGGGGCGGATCGATCGAATTCCGCACGCCGATGCTTTGGGCCCTCGGCTTTATCTTCCTGTTCACGGTCGGCGGAGTGACCGGCGTGGTCCTAGCCAATGCCGGCGTCGATCGCGTGCTGCAGGACACTTATTATGTAGTGGCGCACTTCCACTACGTGCTCTCGCTCGGCGCCGTCTTCGCTATTTTCGGCGGCTGGTACTACTGGTTCCCCAAGATGACCGGCTACATGTACAACGAGACTATCGGCAAGCTGCACTTCTGGTTCACTTTCGTCGGCGTGAACCTGGTGTTTTTCCCGCAGCACTTCCTCGGCCTCGCCGGCATGCCGCGCAGATATGTGGACTATCCTGACGCCTTCCATGGCTGGAACCTGGTGTCGTCCTACGGCTCCTATATTTCCGGATTCGGCGTGCTCATCTTTTTCTTCGGAATGGTCGAAGCCTTCGTGAGGAAGAGGGTCGCTGGCAATAATCCCTGGGGCGTTGGCGCAACGACGCTGGAATGGACGCTTTCGTCGCCGCCGCCGTTCCACCAGTTCGAAACGCTACCGCGGATCAAATAGGAACGACTCGGTCGGATCATGTCGCTCGTCAGCGAAGGCGCAGACTTCCGCGGGCCGCTTGGCACGGCTGGCATTGCAGAGCCGAGCCTTGCGTCGGTTGGCGACTACATTGCTCTGATGAAGCCGCGAGTCATGTCGCTCGTGGTGTTCACGGCGCTTGTGGGCCTTGCCGTCGCTCCCGGCTCGCTCCATCCGTTGACTGGATTTACCGCGCTGCTCTGCATCGCCGTAGGGGCGGGCGCGGCCGGTGCGCTGAATATGTGGTACGACGCCGATATCGATGCGGTCATGACAAGAACCGCACGTCGTCCTGTGCCGATGGGCCGCGTGCTGCCGGGTGAGGCACTCGCCTTCGGACTGACACTTGCGGGATTCTCGGTTGTCACATTGGGTTTGCTGGTGAACTGGCTCGCCGCAGGCCTGCTCGCCTTCACCATCTTCTTCTACATCGCGGTGTATACCGTCTGGCTCAAGCGCTCGACCGCACAGAATATCGTTATCGGGGGGGCCGCCGGCGCTTTTCCGCCAATGATCGGCTGGGCGGCAGTCACCGGCTCGCTGACGCTTGAGCCAATACTCCTGTTTCTCATTATCTTCTTCTGGACCCCGCCGCACTTCTGGGCGCTGGCGCTCTACCGTACCGAAGACTACGCGCGCGCCGGCATTCCGATGTTGCCTGTCGTCGCCGGCGATATCAGCACGCGACGCCAGATCCTGCTTTACACGGCAATCCTCGTGCCGCTTGGCATCGCGCCATGGCCTCTCGGCTATGCCGGCGCGCTCTACGGGATCACTGCGGTTGCCGCAGGCGCGCTTATGATGACGCTGGGCTGGCAGGTCCTGCGCGAGCAAAGGCCCGCCGAGCGCGCGAGCCGCAACCTGTTCGCCTTCTCGATCCTTTATCTGTTCCTTTTGTTCGCAGTCTTGCTGGTCGAGCGGGGATGGGGCGGGCTGATTGCCCGATTGTCGGCGTGACTATCGGTATCGCCATGAATGAACGACGTGACGATGACGGAATCGTGCTAACGGAAGCGCAGAAACGCGCGCGCCGTTCCCGCTCGATCGCGATTGCGCTCGCGCTCGCTGCATTGGTTATCCTGTTCTATGTGATGACGCTGGTGAAAGGGCCGGGCGTCCTGATGCGCCCAATCTGACAATGAGCATCGCCGACCGATGACCGAACGCTCTCGCCATGCCGAACAAAAGCCGCCGCGCCGCGATCTGCTTGTGGCTGCTTGCTGCGGCGCGTTGGTCGTAGGCATGGTTGGCGCCGCCTATGCAGCTGTTCCGCTTTACAACTGGTTCTGCAAGACCACCGGCTTCGGCGGCACCACCCAGGTTTCGGAGAAAGCTCCGGATCATATGCTCGGCCGTTCGCTCACCGTCCGATTTGATTCGAATGTGGCGCCTGGCCTGCCGTGGCGATTCCAGCCGGAACGAAACGAAATTCAGGTCCGTATCGGCGAAGTCGCGACCGTGCATTACAAGGTCATCAACGAAGCCGCGCGCGACGTTTCGGGGCAAGCGTCATACAATGTCTCGCCACCCACGGTCGGGGGCTACTTCAACAAGATCAATTGCTTCTGCTTTACGGAGCAGCGCCTGAAAGCAGGTGAGACGCGCGAGATGGCTGTCGTTTTCTACATAGACCCGTCGATCGCGAACGACCGCGACCAGAACGATCTCAGCACTATTACGCTGTCCTACACTTTCTACCGGCAGCGCGAACCCGAGCAGCCGATCGCCGAGGCGCCGGAGAGAAATTCGAACAGGCTTTAATGGAGACCAAGACGATGGCTGACGCCCACGCCAAGCAGCACGACTACCACCTGGTCGATCCGAGCCCTTGGCCGGCAGTCGGTGCGGTGTCCGCTTTCATTCTGGCCGTCGGTGCCATCAGCTGGATGCACCATATGTACGCAGCCGCGCCGGTGGTGTTTGGCCTTGGCGTTCTCGGGGTGCTCTACACCTTCGTGGCGTGGTGGCGAGATGTCATCCGTGAGGCCGAATTCGAGGGCTTCCACACGCGCGTGGTGCAGATCTCGCACCGTTACGGTATGATTCTCTTCATCGCCTCCGAGGTGATGTTTTTCGTCGCCTGGTTCTGGGCCTATTTCAACACTGCATTGTTCCCGGGAGACCCCCAGGAGGTTGGTCGCCTTGCCGCTACGGGTGGCGTTTGGCCGCCGAAGGGTATCGAGACTTTTGACCCCTGGCATTTGCCGCTGCTGAACACCTTGATCCTTCTCACATCGGGCACAACGGTGACCTGGGCGCACCATGCCTTGCTTGAAAACGACCGACAGGGACTGAAATGGGGCCTGATTCTCACCATCGCGCTCGGCCTCGCCTTCACCTGCGTGCAGGCCTACGAGTATTCTCACGCGCACTTCCACTTCAGCGGCAACATTTACGGCGCCACGTTTTTCATGGCCACGGGCTTTCATGGCGCCCACGTGATCATCGGCTCGATTTTCCTCATCGTTTGTTTGTTCCGAGCGATGGCCGGCCACTTTACTCCGACGCAGCATCTCGGCGTCGAATTCGCCGCCTGGTACTGGCATTTCGTCGACGTCGTATGGCTGTTTCTGTTCGCCTGCATATATGTCTGGGGATCGGGCGCGCCGCACGCTGGTTGATTGTTATGGAAGCTTCTGGAAAGGGCGGCGTCATTACGCCGCCCTTTTGTTTTTGTCCTTTTTGACGCCATGGCCAACGAAGCATCACACAACGCCCTGCCGATTGGTCGGGGTCTGCGCGGGCGCTGCCCGCGCTGTGGCGAGGGGCATTTATTTCAGGGCTTTCTGTCATTGCGGCCAGCGTGTGAATGCTGTGGTCTTGATTACAGCTTCGCCGACGCCGGCGATGGTCCAGCCGTATTCGGGATCCTGATTGGCGGATTTGTCGTTGTGTTCGCGGCGTTGATTATCGAGGTCGTTTACCGCCCGCCGTACTGGGTGCATGCAGCCCTGTGGTTGCCATTAATTCTGGTCGTGACGCTCGTTCCCTTGCGTCTGAGCAAAGGCGTGCTGATTGCGCTGCAATATCATCATAAGGCGGCTGAGGGCCGGCTTGCAGATCGGAGCGAGACGTGAGCAAGGCGCCGCGGGAACGAAAAGGCAGCGTGCTCGACGCGACACTTCTCGCCATTGCAGGAGTCGCGATTCTGATCGGGTTGGGGGTCTGGCAACTCGACCGCAAGATCTGGAAAGAAAACCTGATCACAACGATCAACGCCCGGCTCGCCCGCGCGCCCGAAAATCTGCCGCCCCGCGCGAGCTGGACCGCGCTGCGGGAGGATGGCGCAGAATTTCGTCGCGTTGTTTTCCCTGCCGAGTTCCTCGATGGCGAAGAAGCGCTTGTGTATACCGCCGGTTCTGCTTTGCGCCCTGATGTGAAAGGGCCGGGGTACTGGGTCTTCGCGCCCGCGCGCCTCGCGGGCGGCAGCATTGTCCTCGTTAATCGCGGTTTCGTGCCGGCCGACCGCAAGGATCCCGCCACGCGCGCCGAGGGCAATCCTCGCGGCATCATAGATGTCGTTGGCGTCCTGCGTTGGCCGGAGACGCGCGGTTCCTTTACCCCGGCTGATGATCCGAAGAACAATGTCTGGTTTTTGCGCGACTCGAATTCAATTGCGGCATTCAAGAAATGGGCAACCGCCGCCCCTTTCTATATTGACCAGGAGGAACCGGTACCCTCAGGCGGCTGGCCGAAACCTCGGAAGCTTGAAGCGCATTTGCCTGACAATCACCTGCAATACGCCATGACATGGTTCGGCCTCGCGCTGGCCCTTGCGGGTGTCTATGTCGTGTGGCTTGCCCGTCACCTCTTTCGTCGGCGCTGAGCGGTTTCCTTGTGAAAGGCAGCGGCCAAGGCTACTGTGCAACGACCGCCAAGGTCGTCATCGGGTCATAAAATAAAGCTAGATCAATGCGTTACGTCTCCACTCGGGGCGAAGTTCCAGCGCTCGAATTCGTCGAGGTCATGCTTGCTGGCCTCGCCCGCGACGGCGGTCTCTACGTGCCGGAACATTGGCCGGTCCTCAACCGCGCAGCGGTCGAAAGCTTCGCGGGGAAGCCTTATGCGGAAGTCGCAGTCGAGGTGGTCCGGCCCTTCGTCGGAGATGGAATTTCCGAGACCGATCTCGCGCGTATGGCCCGCGAAGCGTATGGCAATTTCCGGCATCCGGCAGTGGCCCCGCTCACTCAGCTCGGGCCGAATTTGTTCGTCCTGGAGCTTTTCCATGGACCCACGCTCGCCTTCAAGGATCTGGCGATGCAGTTCGTGGCCCGGCTGATGGACCATGTTCTGCATCAACGCGGGGAACGGACCACCATTGTCGTTGCGACATCCGGCGATACCGGCGCGGCCGCTATCGAAGCCTTCCGCGGTCGTGCACAGGCGGATCTCGTGGTTCTCTTCCCGCAAGGACGCATCTCCGACGTGCAGCGACGGATGATGACCACGGTGCCGGACGCGAACGTGCATGCGATTGCCATTGAAGGCACGTTTGACGACTGCCAGGCGCTCGTAAAGTCCATGTTCAATCACCATGTCTTTCGCGATCGCCTGCGGCTTTCCGGCGTCAATTCCATCAACTGGGCGCGAATTGTTGCGCAGGCGGTCTATTACTTTACTGCTGCCGTCGCACTCGGAGCGCCACACCGAAAGATCGCTTTCACGGTCCCGACAGGAAATTTTGGCGACGTATACGCGGGCTATGTCGCGTCGCGCATGGGCTTGCCCGTCGATCGCTTGGTAGTTGCAACAAATATCAACGACATCCTCGTCCGCACGTTCGCGACCGGGGCCTATGAGGTTCGTGATGTCGTTGCCACGACCTCGCCGTCGATGGATATCCAGGTTTCGTCGAACTTCGAACGCGTCCTGTTCGATGTCTGTGACAGGAACGCCCAAGCGGTGCGCGGACTGATGGCCTCATTGGCCCAATCGCGACGTTTTGTGTTGCCTGCGGCGGCGCTCAAGCAGTTGCGATATCTGTTTGCAGCCGATCGCGCCGACGAGCAGGAGAGCGCTGCTGAAATTCGTGCCTGGATGCGCGAAGCCAATTACTGCGTGGACCCGCACACCGCGGTTGCCCTCGCAGTAGCCGAAAAGGAGACCCGCGATCCTACGGTTCCCATGGTCGTTCTGTCGACGGCGCATCCGGCCAAATTTCCCGATGCGGTGAGGGCGGCGTGCGGCGTTGTACCGGCTCTGCCGGACAGGCTTGCCGATCTCGAAAAGCGCAAAGAGCGCGTTACCGTGCTGCCGGCAGATCAGGCCGCAGTGGAACGGTATGTTACGTCAGTATCACGCGCTTCGCGTGAAGGAGCAGCTGCATGAGCGTTGAAGTGACCCGTCTTCCTTCTGGCCTGTCGGTGGTGACCGACCGAATGCCGCATCTTGAAACCGCCTCGCTCGGCGTCTGGATCGGTTCGGGCAGCCGCAACGAGAAGCCGGACGAACACGGAATCTCGCACTTGCTCGAACATATGGCATTCAAGGGAACCAAGCGCCGCAACGCCCGGCAAATCGCGGAGACAATTGAGGCGGTCGGCGGAGACCTGAATGCGGCAACCAGCGTCGAGTCGACCGGCTATTTTGCGCGAGTGCTCAGGGCCGACGTCCTTCTTGCACTCGATGTGCTGTCCGACATTCTGTCGGAGCCCACGTTCGATGGCGACGAATTGCGGCGCGAGCAGAACGTGATTGTTCAGGAAATCGGCGCCACCGAGGACGCGCCCGATGATCTCGTTTTCGATCGCTTGCAGGAAACGTCGTTTCCTCAGCAGTCGATCGGCCGCTCCATTCTCGGCACGCCGGAAACCGTGCGCTCGTTTAACCCGACGCGGCTGCGGAGCTATTTGGCGCGCAACTATCGCGCACCCAACATGGTGGTAGCCGCCGCCGGTGCCGTTGAACACCAGGCGATCGTTGCCGAAGTCGATAAGCGCCTGGCCGGCTTCAAGGGGCCCGCTGCGCCAGAGCCCGAAGCGGCGCATTTTGGCGGCGGCACCAGAGTGGAAACCCGCGACCTCGAGCAAGTGCACATTGCCATGGCGCTCCAGGGACTATCGGTTCGCGACGAGCAGCTTTACAGCTTGCAGGTGTTCACAAGCGTCCTCGGCGGCGGAATGTCATCGCGTCTGTTCCAGGAGGTGCGCGAGAAGCGCGGACTTTGCTATGCGATTCACGCCTTCCACATGCCCTTTACGGACACGGGACTGTTCGCCCTCTATGCCGGAACGGACGAATCCGACGCTCCCGAGCTCATGCGCGTTGTAATCGACCAGATCGGGAACGCCACCGAAACGTTGAATGACACGGAAATCAATCGTGCCAAGGCGCAGATGAAAGCTGGTCTATTGATGGCGCTGGAAAGCTCCGAGGCGCGCGTGGGCCAATTGGCACGCCAGATGCTCGCGTATGGGCGCCCAATTCCGCTCGATGAAGTCGTTGCCAAGATTGATGCTGTTACCGTCGACAGCGCCCGTGCCGCTGGTCGGGCTCTCATCGGTCGCGCAAAGCCTGCAATCGCCGCACTCGGACCAGGCAGTGGCCTTGCAAGCACCGCTGCAATCGCCGAAAGTCTCGTTCGCCGCGCCGCCTGACAGGCGAGGGCTCAGCCGAAACCTCCATGGCGTTCTTTAGAACCGTCAGTTCCAATGACAACATGCCGGCTATTACCGGCAAGGGAGTCATGTTGCGCGTACCTCACAGCGCAGATTTTTCCGAATGGGCCAACTTGCGTGAGGTGAGCCGCCGCTTCCTGGTCCCGTGGGAGCCGATCTGGCCAGCCGACGATCTGACGCGTGGCGCATTTCGTCGAAGGCTCAAGCGATACGCGGAGGATCAGCGCAGCGATCTGGCCTATGCCTACCTGATCTTCCGCACGGAGGATAATGCCATGGTGGGCGGACTGACCGTCGCCAATATTCGGCGCGGCGTGGCTCAAGCGGGCAGTATCGGATATTGGATTGGCGAGCCTTTCGCCAACAGAGGCTATATGACCGCAGCGGTGCGTGCCCTGATACCATACAGCTTCATGACGCTGCGCCTACATCGTCTGGAAGCGGCCTGCATACCCGACAACATCGCCTCAGTCCGGCTATTGGAAAAAACAGGATTCCGGCGAGAGGGTTATGCCCGCGGATATCTGTGCATCAACGGGATCTGGCAGGATCATTTGCTGTATGCACGGCTCAGGGATGAAGGTGGCTGAACGCACTCCCGGACAACGCACAGCAGAAAAAGCGGCGAGCAAAAATGCCCGTACAGAGAAATGGACAAGTCATACAGTCAGCGGCCGGTATTGCAGCAGTGACAGGATTACTGCTGTTGCTTGCCGGGTGCGGCACCAGCAACCTGCTTAGTGGCTCCAGCCTCGATCTGTTCAGTACGTCTTCAAAGGCAAGTTCGGGCAGCGAGGCCAGCGCCGAATCTGCCACCAATGTCGAATGTCCCAGCGTGATCGTACGCACCGGCGCAGCCACCCTGATGATCGGCGGCAAGCCCGCCGAAGGCGAGCCGACCGCGCTTGATTTGCGCTATCAGGCTACGATCGTCCGTACCGCGCGTGAGTGTCGCGTAAACTCCGGTATCATGACCATGAAAATCGGGGTCGAGGGCCGAGTGATCACCGGTCCCGCGGGTGGCCCGGGTCATGTCAACGTGCCGATTCGCCTCGCCGTGGTTCAAGAAGGCGTAAACCCGAAAACCATCCTATCGAAATTCGCGAGCCAGCAAGTCGAAATTGCAGGTTCGGTGAATAGTGTTCCGTTCACACACATTGATCCTGAAATAACATTTCCTTTGCCGCAACCGATCTCGAATATCGATTCCTATGTCGTCTACGTGGGCTTCGATCCCACGGGAGCACAGCAGGAAAAAAGGAAGCCGGCAGGAAAACCAAAGCCGTCGAAGCCGCGTCAAAGCTGATCGAAACCGCGTCTAGTTCAGCTTCTTACGGACATCGTCGATGCCTTTGGCGATGAGTGCGGCAGCAAGCTTTCCTTTGGTTTCCGCACTGAGGATCTTCTCCGCGGCAGCGACAGCGGCGTCGGCGGCAGCGTTGCGGACGTCCGCCGCTGCCTGCACTTCTGCCTGTGCAATCTTGGTTTCCGCCATCGCAGTGCGACGGGCGACGAAATCTTCGATGCGACCTTTCGCCTCCGTCGCGAGCCGTTCGGCCTCGGCTTTGGCCCCCTCTATAATGTCTTGTGCCTCCGCTTCGGCGGCCTGTCGCTTACGCTGATACTCAGCCAGAAGTTCGGCTGCCTCGTCCTTGAGCCTTCGCGCTTCATCGAGCTCGGCCTTGATGCGATCGGCGCGGTCATCCAATGACTTCATGATCATCTTGTGAGCGCCGAAATAGGCCAGGACGCCCAGGAAGATCACGAATGCAATGGCTACCCAAGTTTCCGGATCGCGCAGCAATTCCATTGTCTTTTTCCGTCAGCTTTTAAGCGCGTCTTTGACCGCCGCAACGACGGCGCTATCGGCCGGCACGGTCCCGATCAGCCGTTCGACGATGGCCCTGGCCGCATCAGCCGCAATGTTGCGTACGTTCGCCATGGCTGCTTGCTTGGTGCCGGCGATGACCTTCTCGGCCTCCGCCAGCTTGGCGTTGAGCTGGTCCTCCAGCTTTTTACGACTGGCCTCTGCTTCTGCAGCTTGTTTGTCCCGCATTTCACTTGCCATCGCCTGCGCCCGGGCGCGGGCGTCGGCTAATGCCTTTTCGTAGGCCGCAAGCGCTGCGTCGGATTGCGCCTTGAAGGCATTGGCCTGCGCAAGGTCATCATCGATCCGATTCTGCCGCTGCGCGATAATGCTACCGACGCGGGGTAGGGCGACCTTTGCCATCAACGCATAAAGCAGGACGAAAGTGATGACGAGCCATACGAGCTGCGAAGCAAACGTACTGGAATCGAAGGGTGGGAACGCACCCTTATGCTCGCTCGGCGCTTGAGTATGGGCGGTGGTCGCCATTGCGGAATACGGTTGCCGTCTTACAGCGCGAAGAGGAGCAGGAGCGCGATCAGCAGCGAAAAGATGCCGAGTGCTTCGGTGACGGCGAATCCGAAAATCAGGTTGCCGAATTGTCCCTGTGCGGCGGACGGATTGCGCAGTGCCGCGGCGAGGTAGTGACCGAAGATGGCACCCACGCCGACGCCGGCACCGCCCATGCCGATGCAAGCAATTCCTGCACCGATATATTTTGCTGCGATTGGATCCATGATGAACTCCTTTGTTTAATCGTTACCGGCTCTCAATGGCCCGGATGGATGGCATCGTTGAGATAGATGCAGGTGAGGATGGCAAACACGTAGGCTTGCAGGAATGCGACCAGCAGCTCCAACGCGTAAAGCGCGACGACCAATGCCAATGGCAGCGTGGCGCCGACCATGCCGATGATTCCGGCCCCCCCAAGCAAAGTGATGAAGCTTGCGAACACCTTCAGCGTGATGTGCCCCGCCAGCATATTGGCGAACAGACGCACGCTGTGCGAAATCGGGCGAGAGAGGAACGACAGCACCTCGATGAATACGATCAGAGGCAGGATATAGAGCGGGATGCCCTTGGGCACGAAGAGGTTGAAGAAGTGCAGCCCGTGCTTCCAAAAGCCGTAAACCAGGACGGTGACGAAGACCGTCAACGCCAGGGTCGCCGTTATGATGATGTGAGTGGTGACGGTGAAGGCATATGGAATAAGGCCGATAATGTTCACGGTCAGAATGAACATGAAAAGCGTGAACACGAAGGGGAAGAATCGCATGCCTTCGCTGCCGGCCGTGCTTCTTATGGTATTGGCGACAAACTCGTAGGTCAGTTCTGCAGTTGATTGCAGGCGGTCCGGTACCAGGCTTCGTCTGGCGGTACCGCCAATAAGGAATAGCGTGATGATGACGACGGCCGCGACCATATAGGCCGCCGAATTGGTGAAGGCGATTTCGGTATTGCCGAATTGCGCGATCGGAAACAGCTCGCGGATCTGGAACTGGTGGATTGGATCGACAGCCATGACTACCGGTCGCTCAATTCTCTTTCGCGAACGACCCCCGCCGCTCGCATCACATTCAGCACGCCGGCTGCGAAGCCGAGCAAAAGAAATACGATGAGCCCCCACGGCGAAATTCCGAGCCAGCGGTCGAGCAACCAGCCGATCGCTGCGCCCACAAGCACCCCAGCAACCAGTTCGGTCGACAACCGGAAACCGCGAGCGATCGCGGAAGGATCGGCGGTCTGACGAGGACCGGAGCCGTTTTCGGATGGCCGGTTCGCTTTCGCGAGCCGTCCTCCGAGACGCTGGAGCCTCGCGGAGAGAGCAGCCTCGTCGTCCGGCGGTTCGTTGCGATCATCTGGGCCGCGCGTGCCGTCAGTCATGCTTTCGACCCGCGTGGATTTCAGGTTTCGCGTGTTCCGCCGCCCTAAAAGCCGCGCGGACCATACTGATCGGGTTTCAGCGAGTCAAGAAACGGCAACTGCGGCATAAGTGTTTGATCTGGATCAAAAAAGGAATGATTTTGTCAATCCAGCCGACCGTTGTGTGCATTGCCAAAAATTTTCCAAAACATCGAACGAGATGTGTTCTGAGCGGAAAAATGCAGTGCTACGCTGGCTGAAACCTTCAATTGGTTTAAGGGCAAATCCATGCGCATCTTGATGCCCATCCTGACTTTGATCTTGACCGTCGCTGTAGCGGCTGCGCCGGCGCAGACAGCGATCGGCAACGACGAGCAGAAGCTGGAGCGTGCCCCCGGACAGGATCAGAAGCCCGCCCAAGCCGAAGAGCAGACTTCAAATCGAACAAAAGAGAATGTGTCGGCCGGCACGCCAAGTCGTTTCAGCTTTAACCGGGTGGAAAATGGCTTCCTGCGGCTCGATAACAGCACAGGCGAGGTCGCCTACTGTGGCCAGACTGCAGCCTGGACTTGTCAGGTTGTTCCGATCGACGGAGCATCAAATGTTGAAAATGCGAAAAAGGACCATTCGGTTCTGAACGGACTAAGAACTGAAATTGCCCGATTACAGGAAGACATTGCGGCACTGAAGAAAGAAGTTGCCGCTCTGAAAGAACCTCCACCGCCACGCCCCCCGGCGGATGTGGCGCCGCCGTCCGACAAGGCCCCTGATGTAACGATCAAACTGCCGAGCCAGGAGGAGATGGCGCGTGCGCGTGAGTTCATCGAATCGACCTGGCGCCGCCTGGTCGAGATGATTGTTACGATGCAAAAAGACCTGATGCGCAAAAGCTGAACGGAAGCTTCAGCCTCACGCCATGCCGGCCCGAATGTCCCCAATCATCGAGGCCAAGCCGGAGCTGATCGCCAGCACGACCTTGCACGTTCAAACCCAGGGGACAGGATTTATCGACATCACAAGCAGTGCGGCGAACTTCATCGACCAGGCCGGGGCGGGTGACGGTACATTGTTGATTTATTTGCGGCACACCTCGGCTTCACTTGCGATCCAGGAAAACGCCGATCCCGACGTGCAGACCGATCTGATTGCGGCGCTCGATCGGCTCGCACCGGAAAGCGCGCCCTGGGTCCATGACGTGGAAGGGCCGGATGATATGCCGGCGCATGTCAAAGCGATGCTGAACGGAGTGTCGCTGCATATCCCGGTTGCTGCCGGCAAACTCGGCCTTGGCACCTGGCAAGGCATCTACCTGGTCGAGCACCGCCGCCGGCCGCACAGCCGGGAGGTGACGCTTCAATATATCGGCAGCCGGAAATGAAAACGCCCCGCATTGCGGGGCGTTCGCGAAGAAAGAAGACCGGCGGCGATATCTCGCCGCCGGTCGCTTTAGCAATCACCCTTTTTGGATCGCAACACCGGAACCGGTCCTGATATCCACGCCCTTGGTGTCGCGCAGGAATATCGCGCCGATGACGAGCGTCATCACCGCCACGATGATCGGGTACCAGAGCCCTGCATAGATGTCGCCCGTAGCTGCCACTACAGCGGTAGCGAGCAGGGGCAACATTCCGCCGAACCAGCCGTTGCCGATGTGATACGGCAGCGACATCGACGTATAGCGAATCTTGGTCGGGAACATTTCGACCAGGAATGCCGCGATCGGCCCGTACACCATGGTTACGTAGATCACCATGATGACAAGGATGAGCTCGGCCATAACCCAATTGACCTTCTTCAGGTCGGCCGTCTTTGGAAAGTTCTTGGCGGCGAGGGCTGCGGTCCACTTGGCGTTGTCCCAGCCCTGTATCTTGGTGCCGCCGACATCCATGTCAACAGACTTGGATCCGGGCGCATGCACCGTCTTGAACGACAGGCCCAACTTGGTCAGGAAGTCCTGCGCCCGGTCGCATTCGGAGAATTTCGACCACGGGCCGACGAAGATGTGGAAGTTGCACGTCGCCTGATCGGCAGAGACCGTGATCGGATTGTTTTTCTGGAAAGCTTCCAGATCCGGATTGACGAAGTGAGTCAACCCCTGGAACAGCGGGAAGTAAGTGATCGCCGCAATCGCGCAGCCGGCCAGGATGATCTTGAGCCGGCCGATACGGTCGGACAGCCATCCGAAGAAGATGAAGAATGGCGTACCAATGATCAGCGACAGGCCGATAAGGATGTATGCGGAGATCAGCTCAAGCTTCAAGGTGATGAGCAGGAAGAACAAGGCATAGAACTGGCCCGTGTACCACACCACACCCTGTCCTGCCGTCGCACCGAGCAGCGCGAGCAGCACGTACTTGTTGTTGGGATAGTGGAAGAAGCTCTCGGTCAGAGGCGCCTTCGAACCTTTGCCCTCTTCCTTCATGCGCTGGAAGATCGGCGTCTCGTTCAGTTTGAGCCGGATATAGACCGAGAAAACCAGCAGGATCAGCGAGACCCAGAAAGGAATGCGCCATCCCCATTCGGCGAACACCTTCGAGTCCATATAGACTCGGCAGAAACCGATAACGACCAGCGCCAGGAAGAATCCGAGCGTCGCGGTGGTCTGGATGTAGCTCGTGGTGTAGCCGCGCTCGTCGGGACGTGAGTGCTCGGCGACATAAGTTGCCGCGCCGCCGTATTCGCCGCCCAGTGCCAAACCCTGACACAGGCGCAAGGTCACAAGCGCAATAGGCGCCAACCAGCCGATACTTGCAAACGTTGGCAGAAGACCGACCAGGAACGTCGCGGCACCCATGACCACGATGGTGACAAGGAAGGTGTACTTGCGTCCCACGAGGTCGCCGATGCGGCCGAAGATGAGCGCACCGAACGGACGAACGAGAAAGCCAGCGGCGTAAGTGGCAAAGGCCGACAGCAAGGCTGCCGTGTCGTTGCCGGGTGGAAAGAATAGCGAAGCAAAGAACGGAGCGAGTGTCGCGTAAAGATAAAAGTCATACCACTCGAAGACCGTGCCGAGTGAAGATGCGAAGATGACGAATTTTTCGTCCTTCGTCATTCCACTGGCACGGGTAGAAGTACTAGCCACTGTGCTCATAATGAGTCCCCCGTTGGTGTTGTTTCCAACCGCTCCGCCTGTTGAGGAGAATACGCAGTTCGACCGGGCCGACCGATCCTGCGCCCCCGCTGGCGGTGGTTATGAAAACTGTAGTCTGGCGGCTTGAGCCGCCCTATTCGACTTTCGACGAAGCGGCCGGCCTAAAGTGTGGATTTATCAAAGGCTTTTTGCACTGCAACCTGGAACCACCAAGGCAATTTTCATCGCACGGTGAAAGGCTTGCACTCGAAGAAGGAGGGGAGGAACATAGATTAAAGCGCAGATATCGTGCGAAATGATGCGGCGCATGGCCGCGCCGCCAATAAATCCGAGGGAACGTGCCGGTTTGACTGAAGCGTTGCAGTATCGACTGGTCATTGCCGACGATCACCCGTTGTTTCGCGGCGCCTTGCGCGAAGCGGTTGCAGGCCTGTTGGAGCAGGTGGATATCGCCGAGGCCGGCACGTACGACGAACTCGTCGAGCTGCTCGAGCGCAACGGCGAAGTCGATCTTGTCTTGCTCGATCTCGCCATGCCCGGCGTTCGCGGGTTTTCCGGCCTCATGTACATGCGTGCTCAATATCCGGGTGTGCCGGTGATCGTCGTGTCTGCTAATGACGATCCGGCAGCGATCCGCCGGTGCATGGACTTCGGGGCTTCCGGGTTCATTCCGAAGACGCTGGGCGTTGATGCTATGCGCACGGCCATCTCACGCATTCTCGGCGGCGACGTTTGGACGCCACCCGATGTCGATCTTACCGGCGAATCGGATGCGGCGTCGGTCGAGTTGATGGCACGCATGGCGACGCTTACGCCGCAACAAGTGCGTGTGCTGATGATGCTGTCGGAAGGGCTTCTGAACAAGCAGATTGCCTTTCAACTGGGCGTGTCGGAGGCGACCGTTAAAGCGCACGTGTCGGCAATCCTGCAGAAGCTGGGTGTCGAGAGCCGCACGCAGGCAGTCATCGCCGCCGCGAAGATCGAATCCGGCCAATGGCCGCAAGGCATCGCTGCCGAAGGCTGATCACTATTCCGCCGCTGCGGTTGCCAGCATCATGCGCCATTGCGCCAGCAGCGCACGCAGGGCAGCTGGCCTTATCGGCTTGTGCAAGACCTGAACGCCCTGCGCGCGCGCCTGCTCTCGTACCGCGGGCGAGCGATCGGCCGTGATCAGGATTGCCGGCAGGTCGCCATATCGGCGGCGAAGCTGAACAATCGCCTCGATACCATTGCCCTGGTCGAGATGGTAATCGATCAGCAACCCATTGGGCGTCAGAGGGCCGGTGGAAATTGACTCGATGGCACGCCCCAGGTCGGGTGCCTTAATGACGTCGCAGCCCCAGCCGCGGAGCAGGGTTTCCATGCCGTCAAGCACCGATGGCTCGTTGTCGATACAAAGCGCGGTAATGCCGGCAAGCTGTCCGGGATCGATGCGGGTTTCCTCGCGTGCCGGCAGCTCGACCGGCGCTCCCTTCGAGCGCGCCACGGTCACCATGAAATGCGAACCGCGCCCTGTCTCCGATTCGAGATCGATCGTGCAGTCCAGCACTCGGGCCAGGCGCTCGACAATAGACAGGCCGAGTCCCAAGCCGCGCGCGATCTTTGCCCCCTGATCGAGCCGATGGAATTCGACAAATATGTCACGCCACCTGGATCGCGGAATGCCGACGCCGGTGTCGTAAACGTCGATCCGCAGATGGTCGCCGCGCCGGCGGCATCCAATGAGAACGCGCCCCTGCGGCGTATACTTGATGGCATTGGAAACGAGGTTCTGGATCAGTCGCCGCAACAGTCGACGATCGGATCGCACCACGATCCCGCATGGCACGAAGGTAAGGTCCAGTCCCTTGGCGGAGGCGAGAGGGGCGAATTCCACCTCGATCTGACGCATCAAGTCATCGATGCGGAAGCTGGCGAACTCGGGGCGCAAGGCGCCGGTGTCAAGCCGCGAGATGTCGAGCAAGGCGCCGAAAATCTCTTCGACCGCCTCGAGTGACGCGTCGATATTGTCAACCAGCCGCCGGTCCTCGCGGCCGCCGCGTTCAATCAGGCTGGTGACGTACAGTCGGGCGGCATTGAGTGGCTGCAGGATGTCGTGGCTCGCCGCCGCAAGAAACTTGGTCTTGGAAATGTTGGCGGCATCGGCCTCGCCTTTTGCCAATTCGAGCGCCGCGTTGAGCCGGGTCAGTTGCTCAGTGCGTTCGCGAACCCGCCGTTCCAGCGTTTCGTTGGCGCGCTCCAGCGCCTCCGCCGCTTCGACGCTCCCTGTAATGTCGGTGAAGGTCGTCACAATGCCGCCATCCGGCATGCGATTGGCGCGCACCTCGATCACAAGACCCTGTGCGAAGCGTTCGAGGAACGGCTCGCTGCCCGAAACGTAACGGTCAATTCGCTTGCGAAC
>DAISKM010000022.1:0-17490 GCA_036820945.1 Pseudolabrys sp. | reverse complement strand
GTCCCCGATCAGAACCGCATGTTCGGCACCAAGGAGCAGGTCGACCCAATCCGTCGTCTGATAGGAAGCGCCGGCGGCTGGGGTGGAAATCCGGACAGTGAAGCCAAGTATCTTAACGTCAACCCGAGCCGACACGACGGGAAGACTGTCTACAAACTCACCGTCGGCAGCGATGTTCCGGTCGATGGTTTCTGGTCGATCACCGTCTACGATGCGGATGGCCGGTTTCAGAAGAATGAGTACGACGCCTATTCCGTCAACAATATCACCGCAAAAAAAGGCGAGAGCAGTTCAGTCACCGTCCAATTCGGTGGTTGCGACGGCAAAACTGCCAACTGCTTGCCGACCATGTCCGGCTGGAACTACATGGTGCGGCTCTATCGTCCGCGCGCTGAGATCCTCAACGGCACATGGAAATTCCCGGAGGCGCAGGCGGTGAATTGAAAATTCGCAATGTCCGCTATTGGCCCATAGCGGACATCCCTATTTGCACCGTACATGTCCGCTTTCGGGGGATGATGATAATACTCGCCCCGAGACGGTATTTGGATGCTCCGACATCCGCGAATCTGCCCTAAAGGCCAATTTTATCAATCCTCGTCATGAGCGAACTTTTGCCGACAATTCGCCGACGAAGCCTCGGAGGAGTGATTGCTTAGACCATTGCCATTCCAGCTCTTCGTCCTGTTTGTGCTGGCATTTGGCACCGCATGCATCGCGAACCCGGCAGAAGACAAGAAAGTAAGCGGATTAGAAAACGCGGTCATTTTGATTATCCGCCACGCCGAGAAGCCGGATACTGGCCATGGCCTGTCTCCTACGGGCGACGCACGTGCTGACGCTTGTGCAAGCTATTTCGCAAATATTGTAATCGATGGGCGACCATTGAAGCTCGATCATATCTTCGCGACAAAAGATACTCACAATAGTCATCGCCCTCGACTCACCGTTGAACCGACAGCCCAGAAGTTTGGTCTCAAGATAGATGATCGGTTTAAAAACAGACAATTTTTGAATTTAGTGAATGACATAGAAAGTTGGCCACACGGTGAGAATGTCCTGATCTCTTGGCACCACGGAAAAATCCCGCGGCTGCTACGCGCGTTAGGAGCCGATCCTCAAAAGCTCCTTCCTAATGGCAAATGGCCCGCGGACTCCTTCGGCTGGCTTATTCAGTTACGCTACGATCAGAATGGTCTTCTAGTCGAAAGCAAGCGGGTTGATGCGTGCCCGCTTTCGAGTGAATGAAGTAGGAAAAGTTTTTATGCGTGCAGAACCAGTAATTTAAATAACAATCAGGGCGGAAAATCGGAGGGCATTATGTCATCGCGTCAGTCTCGAAAAGGGCAAGCCAGCGGGCGGGCGATTGCCGCAAGTGCGCTAGTGCTCGTAACCTCGTCGGCCGCATTGCCGCAAACCCCGCGGAGGAAATGTTCAAACAGAAAGCCGGAGGAGTCATCGATCCAGCTGTTGATTCATGGCTATCCTTACAGCATAGCCTCGAGCAGTTTTTGCATCCTGAATACATTTTGCGACTCTTTCTGAGCTTGGCATTGGCGTGTGCGCTTTCGTGGATTGTAGCGTGGCATCCGCGCTCAACCCGTCTTGCGTCTTTGTCAGATCTTGAGGAACGTAAAACGGTTACGGTTGTGCTGCTCGGTATGGTCGGCGCAGTCGTTGCAGAGTTGAGTGGGACAAGCCAAACTCTTGCCTTCGTTATTTTCGGTATTGGTGCGCTGCTGCGTTTTCGCACCGTACTGGACAATCCGAAGCTGACCGGAAAAGCAATTACCGTTGTCATCATCGGCCTCGCTTGTGGCATGGGGTCGTGGGCTATGGCGATCTTCGTCACCATCTTCAGTTGGGTTCTGATTTTTTGGCTGGAATCGCGTGTTGCGTGCCGTCTGCGGGTTCGTCTGGCTGACGACGTGGATCCAGAGCAGATGTTCAGCTCAATGCAATCGATGTTGGTATCGCGGGGGTGTCGGCTACAAGGTTCGGCCCTTGTTAAGGGAAAACGATTACTTGAATTTTATCTACATATTCCCGCTGATCTCGACCTGCGAAAATTAGAAACTGACCTGCGTTCGATGTTACCGAAACCCGGAGATGCCCGGATTACTATGAATGTTGTGTGAAGTCATGCGTCGTCTTCTGTTGTTTCGTCACGCCAAGGCTACGCGATCTGGTCGCGGCATCGAAGATCGTCCCCGCGCGCTGATCGAGCGCGGACATAAGGACTCAGCCACAATTGGCGCCTATATTGCCGAGGACGCGCTGATTCCCGATCGGGTGCTGGTATCTCCGGCTGTTCGCACTCAGGAAACGTGGAGATTCAGCGCGCCTGAATTCCGAACAGCAGTTAATGTCGAGACGGTCGAAGCGCTCTATGACGCGACGGCCGAAGGTATTTTGGCCGTTCTCAAAGAGACACCATCCTCGGTGCATAGCCTTCTCGTTATTGCGCACAATCCCGGTCTGCATGAACTGGCGTTGATGGTTATTGGATCTGGTAACGTCAACGCGCGTGCACGGCTAATTGAGAAACTACCGACTGCCGGACTGGTCGTCATTGATTTTGCTATTGACGACTGGCGTGAGTTGCGCCGCGAGTCCGGTCGACTGGATCGCTACATCACTCCGAAGCACCTGAAGACGGGTCGGGGTAGGTGACTGAAATTACATCCGCTATTGGTGCTTGGCGGACGTCTGCGAACATCGATGTCCACTTTGATGGATCGCACGCGTGAAAAAATGCGCTAATGGGGCAAAGCCAGCCTTCGCGATATGGAAATCGCAAAGATGACTGGAGATCGAGTCCGCCGGCTGCGCGAACAATACAGTGATCCGCTATTGACGGCGCTCACGATCACTCTCGCGGTGCTTATGTTTGTGGTTGCCCCGGCGCAAGCCGCCGGACTTGTCGCAGCGCACAATTTTGGTGTTCTGTTTGGGCTGGCGCTGGTCGCCGCAGTTTTCATCGTGTCCGACAGTCGTGTCGCCCTCGCGGCTATTTTGGTCGCTCTAATATTGATTGTCGTAACCACAGTGTTGAGGCTGCGGCACCACTCAGTTCTCGATATTTACCTCGACGCCACCGCCTGGCTAATTGCAGGCCTGACGCTTACAATCGTAGTCGCCCGCGCGGTCTTCGCACCTGGAAAAGTGACGCTTCATCGCATCGTCGGCGCGATCTTTCTATATCTTAGCATCGGACTCATCTTTGTGGCGTTGTTCTGTTTTGTAGCGCTGCTCAGGCAAAAAGCCTTCATTGGCTTGGATCCGCGCGAAGACGATCTCCTTCTCGCCGGCAACTTGATTTATTTCAGCTTCGTGACCCTGACATCGGTAGGCTATGGAGACATCGTGCCCCTGGACCCCTTCGCCCGCGGTCTCGCCAACGTTGAAGCAATTATTGGTCAGCTCTATCCAGCAACCTTGCTGGCACGACTTGTCACCCTTGAAATCGAGGGTCGACGCCACTCCTAACCAAGCTAATCAACATAATGTCCGCTTTGGCCCATAGCAGACATTGGCTGTTGTACTGCAAATGTCCGCTTATGACCTAAAGCTGACATGTATTCAAAAAAAAAGGCCAAGGCTTACGAATTCGGAGCGTCTGCGTACCGCACACACATGCGGTTTCCCCTTTGGGCAATTGATGCCGCCTTAGGTTGCGTTCACGCTGGCCTTAGCGTGGGCGTGCGTCCAATGGAACAAAACATCTCATGCCCGCTTTGGCCCATCTGGCACCGGTAAATGAGACTTAAACTAGTATTTTGCATGTTGGTTGCACTGGGAATTCCAGCGGCAATTTTCGCGGAATCGGTGCAAAGTGAAAACTCGAGCGGCTTAAAGAACGCAGTCATTTTGATCATCCGCCACGCCGAGAAAGCGGGTGATGGCCACGGTTTATCATCTCTCGGAGTCGAACGCGCCAAAGCGTATGCTAGTTATTTCAAAAATTTCACAATTGACGGGCGAGCGGTGAAGCTGGACGAAATCTTCGCTAGCAAGGATAGTCGGACTAGTCATCGTCCTCTGCTCACCATAGAGCCGACTGCCGAGGAGCTTGGTCTCAAAATTAATGACCTGTTCAAAAACAACCATTTCAATGAATTAGTCAACGAGATAAAAAGCCAGCCACACGGTGAGAACATCTTAGTTGTTTGGCACCATGGAAATATTCCAGGGTTACTTCGCTCGCTCGTCGCAGATCCGAAAACGCTCCTTCCCAACGGCAAATGGCCAGGTCACGTCTACGACTGGCTTATTGAATTGCGCTACGACGAGAATGGTCATTTGCTTGAAAGCAAGCGCATCAAATCATTCGGACGCGGTGAAATGAACCGGTAATTTGCTCCAAGCTCATAGCTTTTGCCCCATAGCAGACATTACGCTTTGTCGCATTTGATACAGGCTGTTTTAGAAGTTGCGTTTGCTCTCTGATCTCAGCCAGAGACAGTAAAGGACTCCGCCAACTATCGCGGCGCAAAAAGAAATGTCCGCTTAGCGCCAATAGCGGACATTGCGGCTAATCGTGAAATGTCTTTAGCCCAAAGCCAGCCCTCATTTCTGACCAGTGCACACTTTGATGCTTTTGATGCCGGCCTCGGCATCTGCCCGGCTTTTAAAAATCGCGTCAGTGGCCAATGTTATCGTTCTGGTATTGGTGACCGGTGGCTTATTAACGACGGTGCATTTCTGGGTCGCTAAGTCGCGCACGATATAAAATTCCTCAGCCCACACTGCCGTGTAACTAGAAACTAAGAATGCTATTCCAACCACGGCCTTTTTCATGGAAGCCTCCGCTGTTGGTTTTGGAAAACGAAAACGCTATTGGTACAGCTCCTTAATTCCGTTTCGCCATCCCGCCAACTTGTGGCGTACGTCCATCTTTGCTATAAACGTTAGCAGCAACCAGGTTTTTGGTCTGCCTTGCTGCGCCCAACTTTGGGCTATTCAGGTCAACTCCCAAAACTCGGCTGTTCCGGTGGCGTCCGATGTCGGGACGCACGGTTCATTACGCAGTTAGGAGGCCACGATGGCCGTAGGTACTGTCAAATTTTTCAATACCCAAAAGGGATTTGGATTCATCACTCCGGCGGACGGTTCGCGCGATGTGTTCGTTCACATCAGCGCGGTGGAGCGCTCCGGAATGTCCACGCTCCGTGAAGGCCAGCGCGTCAGCTACGACGTAGTGACCGAACGCGGCAAGCAGGCAGCGGGCAATCTACAGGAGGCTTAGTTACGTTTGAGGTTGTCGACAGAAAAGGCTGATCGTGAGTCCAACACGCTCTACAGTGGCCTAGTGGCAGAGAAAACCGCTCTCCTGACTGCCGAACTTTGTCGAGCCAAGGCAGCAGAGTGCCTATACTTGGCAGAGCAAGCAGGGTCGCAATCCCATCGTATCATGCTAGGGCACATTGCTGAGACATGGCACCGCATCGCCGACAGCTTACCTGCCAATGATGCATAAATACACAGTCGGTCAGCTTGTCTATTTCGAAGGGACGTTCGGACACAATGTTGCCCGTGGCCATTATAAAATCGTTGGTTTGGTCCCAATCGAGAAAGACAATAAATTAATTTATCGAATCAAAAATCCAGCGGAGCCGTTCGAACGCATCGCCGAGGAGCACCAGCTCAAGACCACCCTCGCGTAATCGTTTGCCCAGCTTTTCCCATCAACATCGGAATGAGCAGCAACTACGCAACAATGTCCACTTTGGGTCAAAAGCAGACATTTCGCGGCGCAATCGCCATGTCTGCTTCATCCCGAAAGCGGACATCAGAGGTCATAATTGGAATGTCTGCTTAGGGCCACAAGCCGACATGGGCTGCCGTCGAGTTCTGCCTACTGTGCGGCGACCTTTCGATGTCCGACAGCTGTCCGTAGCGGCGTTCTAAGCGACTGCTATGGGTGTGGGTGTCCGGACACGTCTGCGCTTCGTATTTCCTCATGGTTACATGAGGGGCAGAGAAAAGTTTGGATTTCGTATTTGGCGTAATCCGGATGTGGTCCGCGCCGGATGAGGTGCATTGGCTTGCCGCAGGACGGACAAGCCGGCCTATCGGCCGCACCAAAGGTAGGCGGCTGCTTGCTCAGTAGGACGACCCCCCGCGCGCTAACTCGCGATCACTAGTGTAGTGGCTGTTTGGCTGGCAGGGATGGTTTATTCGTACGACCGCGGGTCCTTCTGCCCAAGTCGCGACACAACCCAACCCATTGGCTGACAAAGTTTATTTTTCTCTCTATGTCGGGAGGAACACATAAGGGGCTCCCGAGTTACCCGGATGTATCAAAAGGCACAATCTGAGTAAGGGTCGCAAATAACCTCGGCAGCGCACCGGCGCTTTGGTCAACGAGGTGGGCTGGACGGAGCAATGGAGGTCCACGATGGACACCGTGCTTTTTACCGATCACAGCATTGTGGTCTTCGCAATAACCACTAGCGCCGTCGCGCTTATGTTCTCGGTCTTGGGACTAGCAACAACGCGTCGGATGCGCTCTGACATCGAACACGAGTTAAAAGGGCTGCGCTGAGAGCAGCTAATCTGCGCATGTCTAGTGATCCCAAAGTAAATGAGTGGACCCTGGTGAGGGAGCAGTTTGACGCACTTTTGCGGGAGCGCTCCGACAACATCGAAGATATTCTTGATGCGCTATTTCGCAATCGGTTCAGCGAAGTAATAACACGTGCGGCCGAACGCGAGAGCCGATCTGGCCGCGGGCGAAAATCCATTTGAGCTGCAAATTTTGCGGGCCGACACTTTTCCGAAAAGCTAGGCTTACGCGTGGCGTTCCACCAGCAGAAAAATGGTTTTCCGGCGTTCTTCTGACGGGTGATGAAGTCCTTCGCTGCCGCCAACGTCTCAACAGTCGTACGGATGCTTAAGACTCTGGCTGATGGTAGGGCTACAGTGCGCGCCAAGGCCAAACTCGGTCAGGCCCAAGACAATTTGTTACGCTCTATGGCCGCTTCATGCAGGAACTTTCCACGCGCCGGGAACTTGGAAAGAGCAAACCGGAGGTGTGCCATGACCCCAACGGAAAGTGGTACGACCGATCTACATCGCCGCGCCTACGAAATTGCCTGGCGTGATTTCTCGTCACTCTGCGATTCTATGACACCGGATGAAAAGGGGGCCGGCCCTGACCGGCTGCATTGGTATATCGAGGTGATGATTGAAACAGGCGAGCGTGACCCGCTAAAAATAGCAAAGGCATCAGTTGGCATGTTACGCCAGCACGAACAGATAGCGCGGTCGAAGGCGCGGGTCTTCGCGGATAGCGTCTCGCAATCCTGATCAGTCGTAAACATTTCTTCGAAAGAGAGCCAAGGCCGGGCGGTCTCGCCTGCGTTTGCCCATTTTTGCGCGGTGTGACCGCGCAAAATTAACGCGAATCAGGTATCCGCCCTGTCCATGGGACGGGGCTTGATTCGGGCGGGGATGCTTGCGCTGCCGTTGCTGCTCGCAGCTGGCGCTTGTGCGCAAGCTGGCGAGCTGCCGCCGATCATCGCGACCGCGGATAACGCGGTCCCCAGCTGCGTTACGCCGGACGCTCTGATGCAATTCGTATCGCAGCGCAACGCGCGACAGCAGCCACCGCGCAAAATTGAATCGCGTTTCGAAGGTATCGCAGCGCTTTATCGATCGCTCGGCGAGTGCGTGGCCCGGCCGCCGCAACAATGTGTCGGAGTTCGCTGGGACTACGCTTTCTTTCAGATGCTGATCGAAACGAACTATGTCACGTTTCTTCGACCGGATGGCGCGCCGGCAAGCGTGCTGCCGGCCGACAATAATTTTGCGGGTGTGGGCGCGGCCGTTCCCGGCAAGCCGGGAGAACGCTTCATCGACGCAAGCACAGGCGTGCTGGCGCATCTTCAGCACGTTTTGATGTACTCGACCACGCGCATTCCTGAGCCGGTGGCAAAGCGCACACGTCAGGTTCAGGACGACGTGCAGAGCGCAATGCGGCGGGCTTCAACGCCCGATCACGTTCTCCGATCTTGCGCGTATTTGGACGGGGACGAACAAAGACCGCTACGGAGCGGAGATTCAGCGGATGGCGGAAAAGTATGCGAGCCGCAATTGCGGCCAGGCCGGCATCAAAAGACGTGTGTCCGATGTTCACGTGGCAGAGCCGCGTCGGTAATGCAGGGGCGGTCGAACACGCTCACGTGATTGCCGGGAACTGCAGCAAAACCGGCCGCGTTCTCTTGTCGAACCAACGCGAGGCAGGGCAACAACATGCCGTTACTGTTCTATTTTCCATACATTGTCTGGATGGGAATGATGCAGATCGTGCAGGATGAAATGCGCGTTCCCGTCAAGATCAAGGCGCGACCGCCCATACGTCATTGACGCGTTCACGCTGGCGCATGCGTCAATTCGATGATCTTTACCTGAGGGAGCAATCGCTGCACGTCGTCGTCGCGGCAAAGCTCGGTACCCGGCGACAGCACGGCGGCCGAACCGGCTGCGACCGCAGTACGAAATGCTCTTTCGAGTGATTCACCCGAGGCAAGCGCTGCCACGAACCCACCCAGAAAACTGTCACCGGCACCGACTGTGCTTATCGCTTCGATAGCGAGGGGCTGGGCGCGGAAGACTTGGTCAGCGGTGACCAGAAGCGCGCCCTGATCGCCGAGGGTCAGTGCAACAGCATGCGCACTCCCATCGCACGTCAGTTTGCGGCACGCCGCCACCTGCGCACGGTCGCTGTCGAGTGGCGTACCCAGGAGATCGGATAGCTCTGCCAGGTTCGGCTTGATCAACGTGACCCCTTCCTTAAGAGCTTCCTGCAATGCAGGCCCCGAGGTGTCGATGACGCATTGCGCGCCATGCTGCTTGGCGCATCGCGCCACGCGCGCAAAGAAATCTTCAGGCACGCCGGGTGGCACACTCCCGCTGGCGACCACAAACTTCGGCTTGTGCGGTAGGGTCGTTAATTTGTCGAGCACGGTTTCCCATTCGGCGCGATGAAGCTTCGAACCGGGCAGAACAAAACGATATTGCTCTCCGGTCGTTTCCTCGTACGCAGTGAAGTTTTCCCGCGTCTCGACGTGTGACGGAGTCACCAGGCTGTCGATGCCCTCGCGTTCTACCAACCGATGCAGCAACTTTCCTATGGCGCCGCCGGTCGGGTAGATCGCCACGACGCTGCTGCCGAGGCGATGCGCTACCCGCGCCACATTGATGCCACCGCCGCCGGGGTCTCGCTTCGGCGCCGAACAGCGGAGCTTTCGAGTAGGCTCGACGCGCGCGACATTAACAAAGATGTCAATCGCTGGATTGATCGTGAGAGTAACGATGTCCGGCACTGGGTTTCCCCCTTCCAATGATCCGTGTTCTCCGCAGATGAGATCAACCTAACGAAACGAAAATAGGTATCATTTGGTTGCGATCGCAACCTGGACATTGGAATAATCGGATGTCGGGCCGTATTGTCTGTAGATTCAGCGATCTCGATCGAAGGGAGTTTGAAAAAAAGCGGTCGCTCTCTGACAGGCCGCTAATGATCGCGTGGGCCAAAAAACGGCGAGCCGAGCAAGACAAGAATCCATATTGCCGCGAGCATTCCGAAAGCAATACCGAGTACGGCCATTTGCTCACCCCCTGATTCCGAACTGGGCTGTCCAAAGTTTACCACAGCACAAGGCCGAAGGAGTATGCGGCAAAAAAAGCCGACCGCGCGGTTGCGCGGCCGGCCTGAATTCCGGCGATGGCGAAATCAGTTGCCGTCGATGGTCTTGATCACGCTCGACATTGGGCGGGCTGTTTCGAGACCGCCACCCATCTCCTTGAGCACGATGTCGACGGATTCCTTCTTGGGTTCAGTGGGGGTCTTGCCGACAACCTGGACGACCTTATAGCCGCCCTCCTTGAGCTTCTTGAGCAGGTCGGGCGCCGCCTTTGCAGTCGCTTGCTGGAAATCGTGCATCAGAACGATGCCCTTGCCGTGCTTCTCCAGCTTCTTCATGACCGAGGCAATGACTTGCTCCGGCTTGCGCATCTTGAAGTCGAATGAATCCATGTCGGTGGAGAAGACGCCGATGTTGCGTTCGCCCACATACTTCAAAAGCTCGGGCGGATGCCGCAGGGCAGGAAAGCGGAAGAACGGACTAATCGGCTTGTTGCCCAGAGCGATGCTGACTGCAGCAATGCCTTTTTCGATTTCGTCCTTGCCTTCTTGCTCGTTTAGTTTCGACAAGTCCTTGTGCGACCAGGTGTGCGATCCAACAGCGTGGCCGGCCGCTGCAACCTGTTTCATGATTTCGGGATGCCACCCGGCATGCTTGCCGATGGGGAAGAAAATCGCCTTGGTGCACTGCTCGGCCAATGCCTTCAGCACGGCTGGCGTATGTCCAGGCCATGGACCGTCATCGAAGGTTAGGACGATCTCCTTGTCGCGGAGAAAATCATAGGCTTTGAAATGCTCGAATCCGAAGCCGGGTCCGCCAGTCGTGTCGATCTCGACAATACGGGAAACTCCAAGGGCGTTGGGATTGTCGCATTTCGCGGCTGCGGGAGCCGGGGTTTGCCCGGGAGCCTGTGCGGTCTGAGCCCAGACCGCGGTGGCCGCCGAGATCGAGATCGCCACGGCGATCGCAAAAGCGCGCATCAGATTCTCCATCCCTGAAAGGTGTGCATTTTCGTGAGCTATTCATCACGGCTTTGACGTATCGAGTCAACGCCACGCCCCGATACCATTGAAACGTCGATATTTATTGGTGTTAGGATGGTTTATCTAAGGCGGCGGAGCCGCATTGCTTGAGTTCCTTGTCGACGAACTTATCTGTGATTCGCGTTTCCCGGAGGGCCCAAATGCCGGCGACCAATTCCGTGGCTGCACAGTCCCGGCCGATTCTCGTGGTTCTGCTTGCCAGCGCGGTTTCGCTCGCCATCGCGCTGAGCGTTGGGCTGTGGGCTTATTACGGCACTACGGTGTTTTTCGAGATGTTACGGGCAGGCTGGGCGGCATGTTTCTGACAGAAATTGTCGCGCTATGACCGCACGCACGTCCCAGATTCTGTTGATCCTTTCCGCATTTCTGACCGGAGTGGTCATCTTTGCCGGCGTCTTCCTTTTTTCAACAGGGAACTTTGGCGCCGGGCCGTCGTCCGCCATTGGCGGTCCGTTCAAGTTGATCGACCAGAACGGCAATACGATAACCGATGCCGACCTCAAGGGCAGGCCTTTCCTTGTATTTTTCGGCTATACGCATTGCCCCGACGTTTGCCCAACTACATTGTTCGACGTGTCCGAGGTTATGCGTGCGCTTGGGGAAGATGCGCATCGCACCGGCGCCCTTTTCATCACCGTCGATCCGGAACGCGACACGCCTGCCGTCATGAAGGACTATTTGTCCAGCTTCGACCCGCATTTGCGGGGGGGGACCGGTGATCGCGCTGCAGTCGATGCTGTAGAGAAGGCGTACCGCGTCTACGCCAAGAAAATTCCGACCGAGAGCGGCGACTACACCATGGACCACACAGCCCTGGTCTATCTGATGGACAAGCAAGGCCGCTTCGTTGCGCCGTTCAGCCTCAAGCGACGGCCGGAAGACGCTGCTGCCGATTTGAAGCGCTATCTCTAGTTCCGAATTTGGGCCAGTTCGCCGCGCCGTATTAAGCCAGAGACAAGGCGCTCGAGCTCGAGTAACGACTTCGTCGTTCTTTCTTGCCGTGACGCATCGTCAAGGCCATGTTCCGTCTTTCCCCAGCGGAACGGATTCCAGATCAGCTCGTAGGCCCCTCGCCATGCCGCCAGCGAGAGCAGCAGCCAATGCAACGGCGTATACAGCAAAACGCTGATCTTGTTTGGCACCCCGCGATAAGACAGCCCCCGCCAACCGATATAGGCCGAAGTCAAATACCCCGCGCCGGCCGCCGCGAAATAGTGCATCGGTCCAGCAAAAGCCACCCAGTCATCGCCTCCCAATACCAACTTGGAGATCTCCCATAGCAGTCCGACAATAAATACAGGGTGCAGCATCGGTACGAGGGCATTGCCGCCGACGACGAGTTGAAAAGCCACCATGCCGGCGCCGCCAAGATCGCGAAAAAGTTGTCTTGGCTCGCGCATGTGCACCAGCCACGTCTGCATCCAGCCCTTGAGCCATCGCGTGCGTTGCCCGACCCACCGGCGGCAATCCGCAGGCGCTTCTTCATAGGTGGTGGAGACGATCGTTGCCGATCGGTAGCCGAAGCGGGCCAGCCGCATGCCGAGGTCGGCATCCTCCGTTACGTTGTATGGATCCCAGCCGCCAACTTTACGCAGCGCCTCGGTGCGAAAATGGTTCGAAGAGCCTCCCAGCGGCAGCGGCAAGCCAAGCGCAGCAAGCTTGGGCAGCAACACATCGAAATGCCCGGCATATTCGGCGGTAAAGTAGCGCGCGAGCAAGCTCGTTTGCGTATCGGTGCAAAGGCGCGCTTGCACACAGGCGAGGTCGTTGTCTGCGGAGCGAAAGGCTTTCAAGGCTACTTGCAGCTGATTGCGTTCGGGCCGGTCCTCGGCGTCGTAAATCACGGTGTACATGCCTCGAGCAAAAGGAAGCGCGACGTTCAGGGCCTTCGGTTTCGTATCTGGTTTGCTGGACGGGACGGGAATGACCGTGATTGGAATGCGATGCTTCCGCGAAGTGATCGCCGCACGGGTGTCGTGGTCGTCGGCCTCCGCCGCAATAATCACATCCAATTTTTCAACCGGGTAATTCAGCCGCTCGATTGCCGTTAGCAGCTGATCGACAACCCTTGCCTCGCCCCGGAGCGGCGCGATGATGGTGTAAATGGGTTCTTCCTCTTCGGCCGTGGAACAAAAACGTTCTTCGACGGAAGGCGGCACCGGATACAAGACAATCCAGATGCGAAACGCTGCCGGCAATGCCACAACAATCGCGAGTACAGTTACGCCTGGCGCGACGATAATGGTCACAACGGCCAACAATCCCACCAGCAAGGGGATCATTCTCACCGGCAGTTTCAGTGTAGCCGCGGAAAGTTTTGGCCAGGTGATTTTAAGCTGTTCTGCGGCGTGCGCGCTCGCTTCGACGAGCAGGTAATCGACGCCGAGTTCGAGAGCGTTAGCTCGACGCCGGTCGGCCACGGCGCCGGCAACTACGGCGCCAAGTCGCACTGGCGCCAGTCCATTGCCAAGCCCATCGCCTGTTTCCGGGACAAGTTTCCCTGCCTGGACGCGGCGCGAGGAACAAACGCTTGAACCGGAATTTTCCGAGGAGCGGGCGTCGGCTTTGCCCGCAACGTCGTTCCCCATACGCCACCCGAACAACACACGTTTTCGGAGACACTAGAGATGATGCAACTAATAGGCGAGTCCAATTTAAGTGCGTTTGAGGACAATTCGCGACTTTGATCGCGTTGGCCGGACACGCCCGCAGTGTTAGAAGGCGCAGCCCATGTCGGAGTTCATGTCACATTATCTGGTGCCGGCCGCCGTCATCGCGGTCGCGGTGGTTTTATTGCTTGGTTTGATCAACATGATGCGTGGCGGTTCACCAAACCGCTCGCAGAAACTGATGCGGCTGCGGGTGCTTCTTCAGTTCGTTGCCATCATAGTAATTATGGCCACGATCTGGGCGATGGGTCACTAGATCGGTGGAAGCGCCTCACTTCATGGGCGCTGCACGCATATACTCAACCTTTTCTTTTTGCTTTTTCGTCTTTTTCTTCTTGGCAGCGGAGTAGTCGGCGGTAGCCGCCTTTGCGGAGTGCTTGCCGGCCGCTCCACAAGCTTTCGCGGTAACGGCGAAGGGCATGGCCAGAAATGCGGCAGCAATCGCAATAGTAAGAACACGCATGAGCGTCACCCCATCTTTTGAGACCAGACCGTATAAGATAAAGGCTACCCCGAATCCCCAGCGGAGAGGAAGCTCAAGGCGAGGTGCTCATGGTTGTGCTCAACCGTATCTATACCCGGACCGGCGACGACGGGACGACTTCCCTCGGCACGGGAGCCCGGCGCAAGAAATATGATCTCCGCATTGAGGCCTACGGCACGCTTGATGAAGTCAATGCCGTAATCGGTCTCGTGCGCTTGCACACCAAGGGCAACAATGCCCTCGATGCAGCGCTTGGACGCATTCAAAACGACCTGTTCGACGCGGAAGCGGATTTGTGCCTGGCCGAAAAGGGGCCTGGGGGCGCGCGGCTGACAGTGACGGACGCCCAGGTTGCCTGGTTGGAAGGCGAAATCGACCGCCTCAACGCCGAGTTGGCCCCGCTGAAGTCATTCATCTTGCCGGGCGGCAGTCCGGCGTCCGCCTATTTGCACCTGGCGCGAACGGTCTGTCGGCGTGCAGAACGGCTCATGGTCGAGCTCAAGGACAAAGAGAACGAGGGTGTGTCGGAGCCTTCGCTCAAATACGTCAATCGGCTGTCCGATTATCTCTTTGTTGCCGGCCGTTATGCCAACGATAAGGGCACTTCCGACGTGCTCTGGGCGCCGGGCCAGAATCGCTAGATCGACTGTGCGGCGCAGCATAAACGTTGACATGCGAACGGCGCGGCCTTTAGCTTCCGCCCCGCTCTGCTGAAGTGCCCATTCGGATGGGAGATCATGAAGATTCTTGTGCCCGTGAAACGGGTGGTTGATTTCAACGTCAAGATCCGCGTCAAGCCGGATGGATCCGGCGTCGAGCTTGCCAACATCAAGATGTCGATGAACCCCTTCGACGAGATCGCGGTCGAGGAGGCGATTCGGCTGAAAGAGGCCGGCAAGGCAACCGAACTTGTCGCGGTTTCGATCGGTCCCGCTCAGGCTTCCGAAACAATCCGGACCGCGCTCGCTATGGGCGCCGATCGAGGCATCCTCGTGAAGACCGATGCCGCGGTTGAGCCGCTTGCGGTGGCCAAGATACTAAAGGCGATCGTCGAAGCAGAAAAGCCCGGGCTGGTCATCATGGGCAAACAGGCGATCGACGACGACTGCAACCAGACGGGACAGATGCTGGCGGCGCTGCTGAATTGGGGGCAGGGCACTTTCGCTTCCAAGCTTGCGATCGAGGGCGACGCGATCGAGGTGACGCGCGAGGTCGACGGAGGTCTGCAGACGGTCAAGCTGAAGATGCCGGCGATCGTCACGACCGATCTGCGCCTCAACGAACCGCGTTATGCCTCGCTGCCGAATATCATGAAGGCCAAGAAAAAACCGATAGATGAGAAAACGCCGGACGCATACGGCGTGGACGTCAAGTCGCGGCTGCAGGTGGTAAAGACTGCCGATCCGCCTGGGCGCAAGTCCGGCGTAAAGGTCGGATCGGCGGCGGAGCTGGTCAGCAAGCTTAAAGACGAGGCGGGGGTGCTCTAGATGGCCACGCTTCTCGTTGCCGAGCACGACAACAAATCGCTCAAGGATGCAACCAACAAGGCGCTCACCGCCGCGAAAGCGATTGGCGGCGACGTTCACGTGCTCGTCGCAGGCAAGGATTGCAAGGGAGTAGCCGAAGCTGCCGCCAAGCTTGAGGGAGTCACCAAAGTATTGTTGGCAGATGCCGGACCGTATGAGCATCAGCTTGCCGAGCCGCTCGCCGCGCTGATCGTATCTCTCGCCGCAAACTACGATGCCATCGTTGCGGCGGCGACGACGACCGGCAAGAACGTGATGCCGCGCGTTGCAGCCTTGCTCGATGTCATGCAGATTTCCGACATAACCAAGGTTCTTGCGCCCGATACATTCGAGCGTCCGATTTATGCCGGCAATGCAATCCAGACGGTAAAGTCGAGCGACGCCAAGAAGGTCATCACCGTGCGCACGTCGACATTCCAGGCGGCTGGCGCGGGCGGCGCATCGAGCGTCGAAAACGTGACGGCTGCAAGCGACCCGGGCGTATCATCATTCGTCGGCGAGCAGCTGTCGAAATCAGATCGGCCCGAATTGACATCGGCGCGGATTATCATCTCTGGCGGCCGCGCCATGCAGAGCCGCGAGAATTTCACCAAATTCATCGAACCGGTTGCGGATAAGCTTGGTGCCGCGGTTGGAGCCTCTCGTGCCGCGGTCGATGCCGGTTATGCGCCCAATGATTGGCAGGTCGGCCAAACTGGTAAGGTCGTAGCGCCGGAGCTGTATATCGCCGTCGGAATTTCCGGCGCAATTCAGCATCTCGCCGGGATGAAAGACTCCAAGGTCATTGTTGCGATCAATAAGGACGAGGAAGCGCCGATCTTTCAGGTCGCCGACTATGGTCTGGTAGCGGATCTTTACCAGGCTTTACCGGAACTGGCGGCTGAGCTCGATAAGGTGAAGCGTTGACCACGTTTAGATTTTCTTCTGTCGCCAATGGCTTCACGCGCCATTACAGCGTAAAAATGCACCAAATTTTCGAAGGTTAAAAACCGGACCGAAGCCAAGAGTCGGGACTTCGCATTGATCGGACAAGACCATGGTAGCCAAAATTCAGAGTGTCGGAGTGATCGGTGCCGGTCAGATGGGCAATGGCATTGCCCATGTCTGCGCCCTGGCAGGGTATTCGGTTTTGCTCAACGACGTCTCCCTTGATCGAATCAAAGGGGGAATGGCGACAATCAACGGCAACATGGCGCGCCAGCTCGCCAAAAAGTCGATCAGCGAGGATGACCGCAAAAACGCGCTTGCGCGCATCAAGCCGGCGGAAAAGTACGACGCGCTCTCTGGCTGCGATCTCGTAATCGAAACAGCGACCGAAAAAGAAGAGGTCAAGCGCAAGATTTTTTCCGATCTCTGTGCTTCTTTGAAGGCAGACGCGATCCTTGCAACGAACACCTCATCGATCTCAATCACGCGACTGGCGTCGTCCACCGACCGGCCCGAGCGCTTCATCGGCATTCATTTCATGAACCCGGTGCCCTTGATGGAGCTGGTCGAACTGATCCGCGGCATCGCCACCGATGACGCCACCTTCGAAACCAGCAAGGCTTTCGTTTCCACGCTGCGCAAGACCATAGCGGTGTCGGAGGATTTCCCCGCCTTCATCGTCAATCGCATTCTGCTGCCGATGATCAACGAGGCGATTTACACGCTCTATGAAGGCGTCGGGAACGTCGAGGCCATCGACACCGCGATGCGGCTCGGCGCGCACCATCCAATGGGCCCGCTCGAGCTCGCCGATTTCATCGGTCTCGACACCTGCTTGTCCGTCATGCAGGTCCTGCACGAGGGACTGGCCGATTCAAAATATCGGCCATGCCCGCTGCTGGTGAAATACGTCGAGGCGGGCTGGCTAGGCCGCAAGACCCAACGTGGCTTCTACGATTATCGCGGCGAGAAGCCGGTGCCGACGCGATAGGTCAAGCTACCGCGGCCGGCGCTTCGTCCACAAAGTCTGCCATCTGACGGTCCAGGGCCTTTTTGAACGCAGGGCGCGCTTCGCAGCGTATCCGGTAGGCGTTAAGGACCGGCATTTGCGTGATCAGATCCGTGTTGCGCGGAATGCGCAGCACCGTTGTCATTAGCAAATCCGCGACGGTAAACCGGCCTACCAGGTAC